>RFJE01000161.1 GCA_003695005.1 Candidatus Hydrogenedentota bacterium
CATTAGCATAGACTGTTTTTAATATAATTTTATCTTCATGGCTCGTAAGTTTATATGCTAAAACTTGACGCAAAAAAGATCTAAACTTTTTTGACTGAATACCTTCTGTGGCATGCACATAAAAGGTAAGGATCAAAGCAAAATCGGCATTGCGTTTATCCGACTTCCAAGCCACTAATGCATTCTCTAATGAGTCATTTTTCTGATGAGATAAAAATAAGTATTTACTTTCTCCATTCGTACTAAAAAAATAAGGAATATAGTTTCGATATTTTGGAAAGTCGATGTTTTCTAAATAAACTTCTTGCTGTTTACTGCCTTTTAGCAAAATTTTCTTATGTTGTACCGATTTAGCCGATTGTACAAATTCCGGTAAATCTTCTTCGATGTCTTCTGATTCAGGTAGTACTTCCACAGCAGGTGCTTCTTCCTTTTTGGTAAAATGAATTACAAGAAGCAACACACCTATAAATAACAAGGGTATAAGAGAAGCAGCAATTACTAAAGGTATCACTGTTTATTTATCGGCAATTGCAAAGTTTTTCGTGAGTCGAGTCTTTTCTCATCCGACCCCAAAATCTTGCAAAATTTTTTCCGAAGCTTTTACTGACTTTTTTAAGTAATCAAGTAAAATGTGGTGATAGGTTTTCTCATCCACAGCAGAAAGTACTTTTTGTTCTTTTGCTTTTTCCATGGCATAAAATAATGTAACTGCTGCAGAAACTGATAAGTTTAAACTTTCCACAAGCCCACGCATTGGTATGCGAAACAATACATCGGCATGATCCATTGCCCACTGTGATAAACCATCTTTTTCGCTGCCAAATAAAAAAACTGTAGGAATGCTAAAATCTAGCTCTTGTAAGGGAGTATTTGTATGTGGTGTCGCTGCTGCAATTCGATAACCATCTTGTTTAATAGCCTTAAATCCAAGCTTTGTATTTTGCAACACTTCTGAGCTTTTCTTGCAAAAGCGCTGTATGGACAACCACTTATCTGCCCCCATACTAACGCCTTCTTTCGCAGCGAATGTATGCCGATTTTCCATAACAAAAATTTTGTATAAACCAAAGGCTTCAGCCGATCGCAAAACCGCCGAAGCATTATGTGGATCATACACATCTTCGAGAGCTACTGCAAAATGTAGAGTACGATTTTTAGCTGCTATCTCAAGTCTATCAAAGCGCTTTTTAAGACAGTAGCCCTTTAAAATTTCAATTTGTTGCTGAATTGCATTTTCCATGTTACAACGATAAGCGTGCTAAAAGCATTTGCTTTTTTAAGTAAAACTTATCGAGAAACACAGCATGCGACCTAGAAATACCCCAGAGCCTTGCTAACAAGATACGGCGAAAGTTTTTATCTCGCCACTTTTGTTGCATAAGTCCCATGACAGAAAAAACAAAATTTTTTAAAGAAAAGGCTTTTTTACTATATTGTTTTAATTGGAAGTAATCTCTTTTTGGTAAAATTTGACGCAAAGCTGCCCAAAAGACTTTTTGCCGAAAAGAATCTTCTTTGGAAAATTGAAAACTTCTTTCTACGGTATGTTCCATGTTGGTAACTAAAGAAAAAGCTTCTTTTTTCGAAAGCCCCTCGCGAATAAAAAGATAAGCAAGAGCTTTCTGTTTTGGCAATGAGCGAATTTTTCTTAAAAAAGCTAGATATTCTCTTCTTCGCATGAGTGCCCTTTCTTTAGCCCAGCGTTTTTTCCAAATAGCTTCGCGAAATTTTTTTAAAACTTCCACTGGCGATGTACCTTGCCAAACAGCAACCGTTTGTAAAATAGCTTCTTTTACTTCAATGTTTCCTTCTGAATAAAGATAGAGCTTTTTTAAGTACCCTGTCCATTTTTTTTTACGATCTTTTGTCAGATCTAAATCGGCAAGAAGTCGTAATGCTTCAATACGAACTGTATTTGAATATGCTTTAGAAATAGCCACACGAAATAAAAGATTGGGTTGAGATCTTGCTAGTACTTTTAAAGAAAGCACTTTGTTTTCTAAAGGGTAATCCCCGTTTAAGTATTCCATTAAGGTACGCCCGCTATTTTGGCTGCTGCTTTCTTCTTCGGGCTCGCTATCTTCTTCGTCGAGGGAAGTATCACCGCCTTTTTCCACAAATAAAGTAGAGTGATTTAACCTGCTCTGTTTATGCGGTAATTTTTTTCCAATGGCTTGGATAATTAAAGGATCTAGTGTTGGATCTTCCCCAAGTAAGTCTTGTAAAAATTCTGTACTTTTTTTATTTTCCATGTTGCCTAATACTTCAATTTCAGCAGGTAGCACCTTTTGAAAACGGGATTTATTTTCTGCAATGGCCTTTAAAAGTTTTTTTTCCGTTTTACTGCGATTTAATTTTTTACCGAGCTTAAAATAAGCGCGAACAAATTCTGCACGTAGTTTATCTTTTTTATGATGAAGTCCCTTCTCTAAAATAGCAAGTGCTTTTTGAGCTTCCTTACGTGGCGAAGTAGAAAAAGCCCCTAAATCTCGAATCATGTAAACTTTTGTATTAAAATCTGCTTTTGACGTTGGTGAAAACAAAGCTTGTTCAATGGCCATCCATGCTTTTTGTTCGCCTTTTATAGCATAGGGTTTTGTTTCATCATACGTTGGCGGATTTATGATGTGAAACGATTTACAAGCACTTACGAAAAAAAGGATCAGAAAAAAAGTATTTGAAAAACCAC
>RFJE01000162.1 GCA_003695005.1 Candidatus Hydrogenedentota bacterium
CGGGGGTTTTTACTTCGGTTTAATTACTCAAAAATTCGGGATTCCGATGTACCGAAAGCCCTTGCAGTACGGTATTTTGCTATATGGCGGCCGCCAAAAAGACCGCCGAACGGCTAAACGCCGCTTTTTCTAGCTGATAGAACTTACAACTTTTATTGCATCTTCCTTTTCCCAAGCCTACCTATACGCCAAGCAAAATAAAACCGATTCGCTTGTTTCACAAAAGCCTAGAGGGGTATGCCGATCCTGCGTCTCTATGCTTTTTGCCTTTCCTTACAGAAAGCTTCGGGGGGTGGCGTAGGACGCGCAGTGATGAGACGGTTGACGGGACGGAAAACGTACAGTAACTTTTCCTTGGCAAATAAGTTTGAAATATCCATATCTTTAAATTTAGCTATAATCGAAGAACGACCGCGCGGCCGAAGCCAGGGGGGTGTCCCCCCTCCTAAATATAGGGAAAGATTCAACGCTTACACTTTAAAAAATGTTACTGAAAGCTTGACTGCTTCGTCCGATAATAGAAACAGGAAATTATAGAGTGGGACGAAAAAAAGTGGATAAGGAAATTGACGCTATTTTATCGGGGGGAGAAAAAAAAGATATTCTTCCTATCCAAAAAAGTGTGTTAAAAGTTATGACATATATGCTTCGTAATGGCATTGCCGACGAAGAAGTTATGGACTATTTACGGGAAGTAGAGTTAGAATACTTTAAGCTACTGCAAATGCTTAAAGTGCGCGAGGAACAATCAAATATTGATTCAAAAACTAACTTATTAAAGTATCGACCAGATTATTTAGAAAACATTGTTAAAACGGCTACTCGCTATCGTGAATTGCAAAGTAAATCGGATAAGCTAGATATTGGCTATATTCGCATAGACATTGATGATTTTTCCGCTCTTAACAATACTTATGGACATGATTTTGGGGATACTGTTTTAATTGGAGTGGCAAAAACGTTAAAAGATACGATCCGTCCAACAGATTATGCCATTCGTTTTGGAGGAGAAGAATTCGATTTAATTTTACCGTATACGGATTTAGAAGGGACGGTTGCGGTTGGTGAAAAAATTAGAAAGAAAGTAAAGAGGAAAAAATTTCAATACAATGGGAAAAAAGTTTCGGTTACTTTAAGTTTAGGTGTTAGTTGTATCCACGTGGATTTAAATGAATATTATGATTCGGTAAAAAATAAAAAGAAATTGCGAAGTTTTTGGAAGCAAATGGAAGTTATCCAAAAGCAAGCCGACAATGCATGTTATGATGCAAAAAATAGTGGAAAAGATACTTTAAAAGTCTATGACCCTAATAAAGATTATGATGCCATTCGCAAAGACTATGCTTCGAAAGCTAAAAGATCTCGTTAATATATGCTGCAAGAAAACCAGATTCAACTGCTAAAAGCTGTGGCTCTAGCATACAAAGAAGGCATGCATGCACCGATTGTAAAAGCGGTTTCTCGAGGCGAAGCGGCAAAGCGATTAGTGGATCTCGCAAAAAAAGAGGGAATTCCAATCGTGCAAAATGAAGCAGAAGAACTGTTAGATGCATTAGAAGCTTTGCCAATTCATTCTGAAATTCCGCCAGAATTATATGTAAGCATTGCACAAATTTTCGCTTTTTTGCATGATTTTAATCTCAAAAATGGCCGAAAATAAAAATAAGATATGAAAACAATACTTGTTAGCTCATTAAAACCCGGGATGGCCTTTTCTAAACCGGTCTATATTGAACCGGACAATCAGTTAGTCGGGGCAAATGAGCCAATTTCTGAAGCAGATATTGAGCGGCTTAAAAAATGGAAAATTATGGAAGTCCAGACCGAAGGCGAAATTGTTACAGCAAAGCCTAAAGCAGAGCCTGTTTACCAGGATGCGAAAGAAAAAATAGAAGTGGAAACCGCTCAAAAAGATTTAGCCATCACGGTCAAGTCTAGAACTAATTTTATGGACTTGCTCGATAAGGGAGATAAAACCTTACGAGAAGCTTATGCGGCCATAGCTTCGGAAACCCCATTTCAGATATCCAGAGTTCGATCCCTAGCCGAAGAGATTGTTTCCATGCTAGAAGAAACACCTAACATTTTTATGTTTTTATACTATCACCCAGGTGTGGAAAGTATTTATAAACATGCGCTTCATGCAGCAGTATATGCCGCAGTACTATCGAACGCTGTTGGCTTTTCTACTCCAAAGACAATTGAATTAACCTTTGCCGTGCTTTTAATGGATGTCGGGATGATGTTAGTGCCGGAGTCCGTGCTAAATAAGTCCGGTAAACTAACAGAAGAAGAAATGAAAAAGATACATGCTCATACATTACAAGGCTATCAGCTTTTAACGCAATCGGCTAAAATCAAAAACTCATTAGCTGTTGTAGCATTAGAGCACCATGAGCATTTTGATGGTTCGGGATATCCACGTCACATTAAAGGCAAGGACATGTCCGATTATACGAAAGTAGCTACTATTGCCGACTCGTATGCTGCTTTGCTAGAAGCAAAAGCTTACCGCGGAGCTCAATTACCCTATCATGCCATGAAAGAGCTCTTGACACTTGGAATTTACCGTTACGATCCCATCTACTTAAAGGCCTTTTTAGAAAGAATGAGTATGTACCCCATCGGGTCTGTTGTGCAACTTTCGGACAATTCTGTAGGTTTAGTTGTTCGCAGTGTTGCGGGAAAACCTATGCGTCCTATTCTTTTAATGCTGCGAGATGAAAATGGTGCTGTAATTTCTTCTCCGGTTTTTATTCACTTATTATATCATAAAGATAAATACATTACGGATGCGCTTGATCCGCAAAAAGCAGGCATCCATTTAGAGCGCGAGCTCGAAATTATTGTAGAAAATATTGGCTAATAAGCAAAAGTTTGGTTTTACCTTTTTTGAAGTTTTAGTAACCCTTTTATTAGTTTCCCTATTAGTCTATACTGTCCAAATAACCGTTGTTCGACTAATGAAAGTAGAAGCTATTTCGAGCGAAGAAAAAAGTATGGTACAGTTTTTATCGGGATTTACTGAAAAAATAAAGACACCGAAAGGCTTTACTCAATACTTATTAAATTCATCCGAGCAAAAACAGTATAAAAATTCACCAAAAAGTAATTATTTCTTAACTTATAAATTTGTAAAGGGACAAAAAAGTATTGTTTTTAATCAGTGGATTCGCTTTCGTGGTGAGTATTTTCATATTAAAATACTTAGAGAAGTAATAGAAAGTATCCCTTTTTTATTTGGTGTAGAAATTCACGTGAGAAAAAAAGGCTCAAAAGATACACGCAAAATCAAAC
>RFJE01000163.1 GCA_003695005.1 Candidatus Hydrogenedentota bacterium
GATATTGCATTAAGGATGTATTTAGAGATTGTCGTAAAGGCATTGATTGCCGGGGAGCACGAAAAAGTAGAGATGTGCTTTATCCGGCGCCGTGACAAAGAAGTGATAAAAGTATGGAAAAGTATTGACACCCTGTATTTCTCCAACCTGCTAAATGGTCTGTATGGTATTTACCGTAGAAGGACCTGGCGATGTGCTGGCAAAAGTTTGATTTACAGCTCGTCATGGAGTTTTACGTGATTCCCACCGGGGCTTTTAGCACGTTCACCACAAAAACCGCAAGTCGCTTAAGAACAAGCCCCCTACCTATCGCTCCTAAAGAAACAGCAACCCTCGTGGTTTTACCGAGGAGTGCTAGGCTCTTCTTTGTGGCAAAAAGCCTCGGGGGGTAGGCCGTCCCTCACTTCTTTAGGTATATTCGAAGAACGACTGCGCGGCCGGAGCGAGGGGGCCCCTTCCTAAAAAAATAAAAAGGTACATCAATCTCTTTGCTTTTTCTTTTTAAAAAAAGCAATTAAACTGCCCTGGTTTGGGTTCGAAGAAATACGCAAGTGTCCCCCTGCTGTTTTAGCACGAATCCGTAAGTGGTTTAGCCCGCTTTGTATAATTTCCTTTTCGGAAAAACCAATGCCGTTATCGGATATGGCTAAAAAAACTGTATTTGGCTTGACTCGCCAACTTACTTTAATTTTAGAAGCATCGGAATATCGCATGGAATTCGACACAGCTTCTAGAAAAATACGATACACTTCCGTGGATTCCCGCAAAGAGAGGAAATCCGGAGCAGAAGAAATATCCATTTCGATCCGCTGATCCTCCGGATCCGCAAAGCGATAAATATAGTCGCGAAACCGTAAAGCTAAATCTGTGTGTTGCGCATTGCCCTGTAAAGTATACACAATTTCTCGAAGATTGTCTAAAATAATTTGCAAATTATTTTCAAATTTTGATAGCACAGTCGTTGGTAATGTTGAATTACGTATCATTTGCATAAATGCCGTTACATCCGATCCAATGACATCATGAAGATCTCGCGCAATACGCACCATATCTCCATACCGGTCAATTTTAATCTTGGCCGATAAATCTCGAAAATAAGCCGCTTCGCGAAACGGAATCGCTAATACCACCACCACTGCAATAATGGCCACTAAATGCGAAAAAGGGCTGCCAATGGAATAACCAAGCCGATTCCAATAATCAATGGCATCAAAGAAAGGAGCTAGCATATACAACCATCCAATGGCTTTGTAAGACTTTTCAAAAGCCACCATGTTTTTACCATAACGAAAAATAATAAAATCCCCAAGTGCTAAATATAAAATCACCATTGGATGAATCCATAAAGAATACCAGTATAAGTGATAGTAATCCGGCATAAAAAAGTGAGCCACCGCTGCTGCAATGCCAATCCCTACGATGGAATAATCTAAAAGCGTCACTTTAGGTTTAAATGTGTGCAAAAAATACAATACACTCATAATAACCCCAAAGAGACCGGAAAATAAAGCAAGCTGTTTTTGCATAAGATAAGGCAGGGGTAGAGGAATTGGCGTCATCGATAATACATAAGGACCTCCGGTAAAAAGGGCCAGTAAGAAATAACCAATCTTGCGAGAATGTAATTTAAAAATAAAAACCACAGAGAGCAGCAAGCTAATAATAAGCAAATTAAAAAAAATAGCAATTGGTATAAAAAGTTGCTGTATATAATTTCCAAGAGAAATTCTGCCAATTTGTTGCGTATCTACTAATAATAAAGGACGAATGTGAATCCCAGCAGGCTCATCCCAAAGATTCAAAACAACTTTAATTGTGTTTTCTCCCCGCTTTAAGAGATTCGACGAAAATGTATATTGGCGGGGGACCATCCATAACGGTGCTAAAAAACGCTTGTCTGACTTTTGACCAAAACCACCAATGAGTTTCCCATTGACATAAACCCTATCCGTAGAAGCCATGGCCCCAGCAAAAAAAGTTACATTTTCCAAAGCCGGAATTTGCTGAATTTGGAAAGTATGCTGTAACGTTAGAGAGCCAAAAAAATGCCTCATTTTCTCTCTTAAATTTTTTGGCTGCCACACTATCCTTGGAATTTCTGTTGTATTACATATTTGCTCCGTAGGCAAGCACTCTCTTTGTATTATTTCCCATTTTCCCGATAAGTCTACTTGCCAATATTTTATTGCTTTGGCCTCTAGTGGCAAGGAAGCAGTAAGGAGCAACAGCGGAAAATAAAAGCAAATATTTTTATTCAATAACGCCAAGATCGATTCCCCGCTGGATAGCCGCCGTTTTGTTATTTACTTGTAACTTTTCGTAAATTTTCCGAATATGTGTCTTTACCGTAGATTCTTGTATTCCAATAATATCACTAATGTCCGCTATGGTAAGTCCATTGGCAAGCTCCAATAAAATTTCTTTTTCTCTTTCCGTTAAAGGATGAAATGAGTTCTTTCGCTTCAATTGCTTGTGTGATTTTAAATTCATCCAACTATGTAATATGTAGTCCGCAACTCGCGGGGTAAAAGCCGCAGCCCCTAGCATGACTGACTCAATTTGGTGAAGTAACAGCTCCTTTTTTGTGTCCTTTAGTAAATAGCCATGAGCTCCTGCTTGAATAGCTCGCAAAATAAGTTCTGGTGCTTCAAAAGCTGTATAGACAATAATTTTTGCTTTCTTACATTTTTGCAAAATTTGTTCAATTAACCATATTCCATTTTCATC
>RFJE01000164.1 GCA_003695005.1 Candidatus Hydrogenedentota bacterium
CCTATATGGATAGAAAATACTCTTCGAAACTTAAAGTTTTTTCCTCAAGCACGGCCTGTTTCGTCTTTATTTACACAAGCTCGTGGTTTAAGTGCAGCGATTATTTCTACCGGACCTTCTTTGCGCGAAAGTCTTCCGTGGCTAAAAGAAAACCAGAATCGAGTGATACTCTTTGCTGCCGATTCGGCTTTTCAAGTTTTAATGAGTGTAGGCATTACTCCTCATTTTGTTTTTACGCTTGATTCTCAAGTGCACACTCTCAATCATTTTTTAGGATTACCTTCTTCGGATACTTATGTCATTGCGGATTTAGTGGCAAACCCATTAGCGGTTCGGGCTGCCTTACAACAGAATAGGCAAATATTCTTTAGTTTTACAGCAAAGTATGATGATGTAACAAGACAAGTAACTCCCGGCTGTGATTTTGTAGAAAACCATTTATTGCGGACCCTATATGGATCGAAAGCTATTGGATTCATTCCGGGGGATATCCAAAGTGGTGGTTCCGTAGCGACTTCGATTTTTGATTTAGTACGGCAAATGGAATTTTCAAATGTAGCTTTTTTCGGGCAAGATTTAGCTTATACAAATTTTGAAATACATACTCCGGGAACCCATCACACAAAAATATGGTTATCTGCGAAAATAAACCGGTTTTTCCCATTAGAAAACATTAACTACCAGATCATCCAAAAGCGACATACTCTTTTTATGAAGTCGAAAAAAAACAAACCTATTTACTCGGATTACATTTTATCACTTTATAGACATTGGTTTGAAGAAGCCATCCCTCTTTTTTCGGGAAAAGTGTACGATTTAACTGCTGATGGTTTACCTATTACATCGGCAATGCGTGCTTCTTATAAAGATTTTCCTCTTCACAAAACCTCGGATCAACAGCAATTTTTAGAAAAGGTAAAGAAAATTACGCCTATGCAAGAAAGCAATGAAATGATTCAGCACTTTTTTCAGACACTTACTCGCGAAAAATTTTCTAGTGCTACGATGGAAAAATTTCCCTTTATGGAAAATATTGGCCGTAAGCTTGCTATTAAAATGGAGCGTAATCCTCATCATCCGGATAGGGAAAAGTGGCAACAAGAGTTAAATGTCATCCGAGAAAAGTATTGGAATGCTTTAATTCGAAAGTTGTAAAAAAAGTTGCCAAATTTTATATTTATGTGTATATTATACCCAGTAGGGTATATGAGACCTGATTAGAAAGGAGAAAATATGATTCAACATTTAACAAAAGAAGAGTTCAAGAAAAAAGTATTTGACTATGAAGCAAATAGTGAGTGGACCTTTAACGGGGATAAACCTGCGATTGTAGATTTTTATGCGGATTGGTGTGGTCCTTGTCGGATGGTAGCTCCTATTTTAGAAGATTTAGCAAAAGAATACGAAGGTAAAATCGATATTTATAAAGTTGATACGGAAGCCGAGCAAGAGTTAGCTGCGGTCTTTGGTATTCGATCGATTCCTTCGATTTTGTTTATTCCTAAAGAAGGAAGACCACAGATGGCACAAGGTGCCTTGCCAAAGCAAACGTTTGTAAAAGCTATTGAAGATATTTTTGGCATTCCCGCGGCTGCCTAAAGCAAACCATGGTGGAGTGCATAAAAAAGCACATTACATCCAAATTTAAGAGCGGCGATTCGTTTCGAAGGCGGGTCGCCGTGAATATCTGGATCTTCCCAACCGTCACCTAAATCCGAATTGTATAAATAAAATGCGACTAACCGGCCTTCATAAAAAAGCCCATAAGCAATCGGGGCTCCTCCATAGTGTTTATGAATTTTAGGTGGTCCTGTCTTTTCAAAAGAAAACGGGTATTTAAAAAGAGGATGGTTCCAAGATAAAGGCACTAATCTTGATCCCGGGAATAGAGTGTTGAGCTCTTTTCGTATCCATTTATCTAAACCAAAGTTATCATCCGCAAATAAAAAGCCACCTTGTTTTAAGTAATTGCGAAGGTTTTCCTTTTCTTTAGTAGAAAAAATTAATTTTCCATGTCCTGTAAAATACAAAATAGGAACTTGCTTATACGAATTATCTAACAAGGAAACGGTAACATCTCTTTGCTCAACTTCAATGCCTGTTTTTTTTCGAAAAAAGCGAAGCAAGTTTGGAAGAGAGCTTGGATTGGAATACCAATCTCCTCCTGTATAGCGTAATCTCCCTATTGTTAAAATAGCCGGGTCTTGTGCGTGTAAAAGCAAAGGAATCAGAGAAAAAATCATGATGCGCACTTGCATTAAAATACCTCCTTTAAAAGAATAGGTTTTTCTCGTAAGAATGGTCCCGGGTTAATAGCCAGCTCATAAGGAGAAATGGGGTCATTGTATTGTAAACGAATTTCGTAGTGTAAATGCGCACCTGTTACTTCGCCCGTACTGCCCGTAAGAGCAATTTCCTGTCCTCGCTTTACAAAATCATCTTCTTCGACTTTTAGCTCAGAGCAATGGCCGTACAATGTAATGATTCCATTTTTATGTAAAATTTTTACATGAAGACCGTAGCCTGAACTTCGCTCACCTCCCGCATAGATCACCTTTCCATCGGCAGTGGCATAGATTGGCATTCCGGTTCCATTTGCAATGTCATATCCTAAATGAAAGTCTTCCCCAACTCCGAATGGGGATGCCCTCTTTCCATAATTCGAAGTAATAAAACCTTCGGTGGGCAGTCCTAATGGCAGTGCTAAGTAATTTGACTCAACAACCCAAATAAAATGAATTGCTTTTTTAATGGAAGAAATTTCATTATCATGTTCACTTGGAAGGTTCAAACTTTGTAAAAAACGTTTTGCTTGTTGACTTTGGCTATGAAGACGTTTGTAAATTTTCTTAAGTAGTTTTTTAGAATACCATATTTTTAAGGATTCCCTTTCCCATCGTTTGGCTATTTTGTGTTCTTTTGGGCGAAAGCTTGCTTTGGTTAATGAAAAAACAAAGGCAAGTAACATACAACTGAATAAAATCAGAACAAAATAAGAGAAATTCTTTGTATAATTAAAACTTAAAATTTTTGTTCCATCGTGGCTTAAAAGCAAAAATGTAATATATTTTTTTTTCTGACGAGCTTTCTCTTTTGCAAAATGAGATCGAAGTGTGTGCATTCGCGTCTTCATAACTAAAAAAGCGGATAACATGGCAAGTGTGAAACTTTTTCTCCTTTACCGGAGGCTTGGCGGGAACATTCATGTCCCGCCAACCCTCACCGAGAATTACTGTCTCCCTTAGATAGCACAAAAAACTGGACTTGACGAGTTATCATTTCAGTCTATATTAGCGTATGCAGCAAAAAAAGTTAGTTTGTTTAAATGGAATTTTACTCATATTTAGCATCTCTTGCGGTAGTGCTTCGAAAAAAACACAAAAGAATGATTATGTTCGAGCCATCGGTGTTGCGCCAATTTATAATAATGAAATGGGGCGAGCCAAGGATGATGCCTTGCTCGACGCAAAGCGCAATGCTGTTCGCAAAGCATTAGGAGATATTTTATCGGCAAAATCCGAGAGTGTCGATGGAGTTTTAGTCGAAAGCAAAATTACGGCAAAAACACAAGGGTTTATTGAAGATTACAAAATTGTATCAGCGGCTCCTGTTTCAAAACATGAATATCGGGTTACCATCGATGCGAAAGTCAACCGTGCCATTTTAGAGCGAACTGTAGATGAAGTTTTATCTACACTAGAGCGCCCTAGGATTATGGTATTATGCCGATCACAATCAAAAGCAAATGAAGTTGTTTTATGGGAAGAAAGCTGTGTGCAAAGCATGGAAAAAGGCTTTCAAGAAAAAGGGTTTGAACTTGTGGATCGATCGCAAACGGAGAAGTTATTAAAGAAAGAAAAAAAGGCTATTCAAAAAGCCATGGCCGGCCGGTATGCGAAATTAGCTAATGCGGCGGTAGATACAGGAGCCGAGGTGATTCTTCTAGCAAGTTTTTCTATTAGTAATGCTGGCTTTGTATTATCCAGTAAGTTACAGTCCATGCAGGCTACCATAGAAATTCGGGGAATAGAAACAGGGACTGCTCGGATTTTAGCTACCGAATCTGCAAAAGCGGCTTATCCGCATATTGATCCAAAAGTAGGGGGAAAAGTTGCTATCCAAAAAGCAATTCAGAAAGCAATTCCAAGTCTTATTGAGCAGGTGATGCAAAAATGGGATCCAAACCGAGCACAAACCATTTCGATGCTCGTGGTAGGTTTAGACTATGCTTCTATGAAAGCATTTCGAAATGAGCTTTTAGAAAAAATTCGTGGCGTTAAAGAAGTGAACCGGAAAGGAGCAACAGGCCAAGCTGCAAAACTGGAAATTCAATTTGTAGGCACTTCCTTTGAATTAGCCGATCGTCTTTTAGATGCGAATTTACCTTTCCAAATAAAAGTTACAAAAGTACAGCCTAATTTAGTTCACATCGCTGCAAAGAGGAAGTAGCTCGGGTGGCGGAACTGGTAGACGCGCCGGCTTCAGGTGCCGGTGGGAGCTATCCCGTGGGGGTTCAAGTCCCTTCCCGAGCAGTTTTAATTTTTAATCCTAAAAGTGGGAAAGGCAAAGCCACTCACTTGGCAAAATATTTTGCCGAGCAATGGAAAAAATTTCAAAAGACCGAGTTATGGATTCGTCCAACCACGTCGGTACAAGATTTAAAAAAAGCGGCTACCGATCCTATTTATCATAACCGAATTAAAATCTTTATGGGGGGTGATGGCACTTTTTCCATAGCCATGTCTGCCCTGTTTAAGCAAAATCAATTTAAGGCTTTAGAAAATCCTGTTGCTTTTTTGCCGGCAGGAACCGGAAACAGTTTTTTACGGGATTTTAAGATTCACTCTTTTGAAGATGCCTGTAAGAAATTTTTTGCAGCAAAAAAGCCAATCCCCTTAAGTGCTGTTTTTTTAAAGTGCTTTCAACAAGATGCGAAACCTTTTGAGTGTGTATCCTTGAATATTGTTGGAACAGGAATCATTCCGAAAATTGCGGATTTTGCCCATTCGCATCGCTATTTAGGACATGCA
>RFJE01000165.1 GCA_003695005.1 Candidatus Hydrogenedentota bacterium
GCCGCTACCTCCGCTACCAATCTCCCAAAAAAAGGTTTTCAAAATGAAGCCAAAGACGAGGTTGAGTCAATGAAAAAATTTCTATCTATCCTATTGAGTTTTTTTCTATTCTTCTTTGTGCTATCGTGGATTTCAGGGTTTTTTTTAGATAAAAAGCCAGATCCAATTTTTTGGAAATTGCCGGATAAGCTCAACTTAAAAGAGACAAGCAATACAGTTGAGTGGGTTACCCCCCTCTCGAATGTAGCGGGCTACAACTGGTTTTTAGCTCATTTAATGCATGCTAAATCGAATTTGACTTCTCACTATGTGAACGTAGACTCGACATATTATCGTGATAGTAAAAGTGGCATGGCCATTTATAGCATCATGCTTGGGGTGCTTACTCCCGAAATGGAGTTAAAGTTAGATAAATTAGAAGAGCTTAAGAAGTATTATGAATCACAAAAAATTTATGATGGGAATAAAATTTTACCAATCTCGCGCAACGTACTCATTTGGCATAGCAATGCACATGGGGATCTTTTTAAGCCATTTTTTATCGACTATGCAGGCCTATCCGAAAGAACAAAAAAAGCATACAAGAACCAATTTAAAATTGCAGATGTCTTGCTAAAACCGGATAAACAAGGATTCAAAACTATTTTATTTGATGCAGGCGTTATAAAAGAAGATTTACGCAAGAATTTTGGAGTTAATGCTAAATATGTCTTTTTACAAAGAGTTGCTACAAACTTATTTTTAAGCTGGGTAAATGCAGAAAGAGAAAATAAAAACTCTAAATTTAGAATTTTGTTCGTCAATGGAAATCCCTTTTATAAAGCAGGAACTTACACAGAGGATGTGTATCCCACAATCAATGCTCTTTTGTTAAAACAACTTCGGTATGCTATTTTAAACTTAAATAAAGCAAATGGTTTTCCGCTTGGAAATTTAGCACAGCGGTTAGGGGTTGCTGTGGATGTAAGCAATTTAATGGCTTTGTGGAAATTAAAAGAATTTCCTTATTATAAAGACAAACGAGGTCATCCTTTGTCTTTAGAAAAAGTAAAAGAAATATGGCAACAAGAATGGATTTCCAGAGTACCGAACGGAACTGTGTATGAAAGGCCAACACAAATGATCCTTGCTTCTTTTTTTGCGAAAAATAGTAAAAAATGGCATGCCATGGATTTAGGGCATTACCCTTATTCCAGAGCCAGTTCCACGCAAGAAGTGACCGAGCAGGTGGATGTCTTTCACTTTTTTTATGAAATTTCTTCGATGAGCAAAACAGAATATGATTTACCTACCTTTAAACCTTATGGCTATGTCTTATTAGATATTCCGAGGGAAAAACTCTTCCCGATTGTTCACCTTTTCTTTAAGCCATTTGTAAAAAAGTATGAAAACCAGTTTTTCCTAAAGAAAGTAGGTGCATCGAGAGAAGAACAACTTTACAGCTTACGGCTGCTCCAGTGGGCAATGACAAACGAGTAATTTTTTGGCCTAACTCTCTCTTTAGTTAGCATATTAAAGCGAGTGTCGAAGAGTTTGTCTGTGATGCAAAAATCTTAAGTTAAAAGGAGAGAATATGAAAAAATTAGTTTATTTAATTGGAGTGAGCATAATCGTACTTGGTTTTAGCAGTTTCGCTTTTTCTGCAGAATGTAAAGTTACCGCTAAAGCTTGTGGCAAAGCAGCAAAGCAATTTATGAAAGCAGCGAAAAAAGTCAAGCGTGCTTGTAAAAAGAAAAACGGGGTAATTAAAAAGGAAGCAAAGTGTTCGGCTGCACTACAAAACTGGAATCAAAAATATTCTGCTATGAAGGGTGCTTGTGATTCTCTAGCAACAGATTGTAATCCAAATAGTGGTGGAGGAACACCGATTGATCCAGGATTATAAATTATTCCAAGAGTCTGCTTTTGCAGGCTCTTTTTTTGTCGTCAAATTTGCGAAAAGGACGTCATAAAGTAGTATGAGAATAGTGGGAGGAGTTTCCTTATTACTATTTGTGGCTAGTATTTACGGAAATCCATGTGTGCAATTGAAACAAAAGTGTTTCTATGAATCCAAGAAGTTACGCAAGCAAGAGAAAATTCTAAAGTGTAGTGGAGGTAAACTGACGGAGAAATGTAAACAATTCTGGAATGCCTATCAGAAAAATCGATCTGAATGCTCACAGGAAATCATAAATAAAACATGCCAATCTAAAAAAATTAAAATAGATCCGGGGTTGTAGTATGAAAAGGTGGGTTCTTTCTATATTTACGTTTCAATTTTTCCTCTCTGCACCTTTATTGGGAGTTACCCGCTATTTTTGTCCATCTTCCGGAAACTGGAATAATAATGCTAACTGGGATACAGACCTTGCTTGTTCCAATGGAGCGAATGGCATTCCGGCAATAGGAGATGATGTGGTGATTCCGTCGGGAAGAACCGTGCAACTCGATATTGAAGGAGTTATTGACATTAATTCATTAGTAGTAGAATCTACTGCCACTTTGCAGGATACAGGAAGTAGAGATATTATTAAGATTCATGGGGCTAATTCATCCAATGAAGCTATTAAAATTTTAGGTACTTTAAACTTAATTGCCGAGACGGATTGGAGTGGATACTCTGTTGGTACCCAAATTATGCTTGATCCTAGTGGTACTGGTACTTATACAGTAGATTTTTCTGGTCTTTCCAATGCCAATCAATTAACTACATTTTTAATTGGGGAATACAATGCGCCTGCTTGTTCGAATGCAGTAACTTATAATCAGGTAGGAAATTTATATGCACAAGCAGCAGTAACTTTTTATTCTTATGGCCAAGCAGGCTGTGCCATTACGTATAATTTTAATGGCAATGACGCTAGCTTTGCTGTAATGACTGTAAATAAAGGAAGCGCAGGAGGCACGTACACGCCTATTACGGTAAATTTAGGAAATGGGAAATTTACGCAAAATGGGAATGGTACGGGGACAATTGTAAATGCTGGAGCATTTAACTTTGGAAATGTGAATTTCCAAGATGCAAGACTTACTTTTACGAATCGCTTGCAAGTGGGTTTACCTGCGTCTCTAACGGAAAGCTGTAGCATGACATTTGGAAATACTCGTTTTGACTTATCCGGGGATTTAGAGATTTTTGATAAATGTTACACAAAAGGAACAGAAGTCTATACTTTCAAAGGAACGGTGGATCAAATTGCAGAAATAAAGCTAGCTGCTGGCAATTACATTAATGAAATCAACATTGAAAATATTACAGGTTTTGTAGATATAAC
>RFJE01000166.1 GCA_003695005.1 Candidatus Hydrogenedentota bacterium
GGTTTTAAATGTGCGAAAGAAACCTTCAGTTCAATCCACCAAGCTGTTTGGACTTACACGAGGGAGCAAAGTGATTGTGATCAAGAAAACAAATGTATCGGATAAGTTTGAAGGCAAAGATGGGCACTGGGTACAAATTCGTGCAAATGGCAAAACCGGCTATGTGTTTGATGCGTACTTAACACCGGCATGGTGAGGGAAAGCACGGATGCGAGAACGGGCTATCCGCATAATTATGCAACATTATGTCGCATGCACACGGCCGCCAGCATAGTTACGCAGCATTATGTCGCATGCGGCGGGTCGCCTGCATAGTTACGCAGCATTATGTCGCATACGTGCGCCGACCCGCTTAGTTATGCAGCATTATGTCGCATACGTGTGGCCACTTGCATAGTTACGCAGCGTTATGTCGCATGTTCCCTGCTGCCATATCCCCTCTCATAAGTCACACAAAACAACCGATAATAAAGCATGGACCCTAATGCAAAAAAGATTCTCAACGAGTTTCTCGAACACTTAAAATTCTTTAAAAATTACAGTGAAAATACAATAGAAGCATATTCCCGTGACATTTCCCAGTGGCTTTCTTTTTGCCAACAACAAGAAATTGTGTGGAATGATTTTGATGCTTCCGAAATTTACTCCTTTTTAACAAATAGCTTTGAGAAACTATCTCGTAGATCGCAGGCAAGAAAAATTGCGGCTCTTAAACAATTTTACAAGTATTGTGAAAGAGAAAACTTTTGTAAAAAAAATCCCCTGAAAAATGTATCACCGCCTAAAGTAGTTCGGGGCTTGCCGCATCCTTTGCGAGAAACACAAGTGGAAACTCTCCTTGAAGATGATTCGGGTCAAAAAATGGAAATCCAAATCCGCGATAAAGCTTTATGGGAACTTGTGTATTCCGCCGGCGTTCGCATTAGCGAAGCATTATCTTTAAAAGTATCCGACGTCTTTTTTCATGGCCATGTTGTCGAAGAGCTTAAAGTACGTGGCAAAGGTAATAAAGAAAGAATTGTATTTTTAGGTCCCCCTGCTCGCGAAGCTATCCTCTCTTATTTGCAAATTCGCCACGGGAATCCCCAAGAAAAGTTGTTCTTAAATATGAAAGGCACCCCTCTTTCTAGACGCGGGGCAAATTACATTCTAAAAGAGCGCTTAAAAAGATTAAATTTATCCCCCGAACATTCGCCTCATAGTTTGCGGCATTCTTTTGCCACCGATATGTTAAACACTGGCGCTGATATTCGCATTGTGCAAGAAATGCTTGGCCATGCTAGTGTATCCACGACACAAAATTACACCAAGGTAGCTAAAGAGCGAGTTCGGCAAACCTTTTGGAATTGTCATCCTCATTCGAAAAAAAAATAATTCCATGTGGAATCTCTCGAAGACGTCATTCGGCGAGCACCCACTTCCCCCGGATGCTATGTATGGATGCGAAAGCCAATTACAAAAGACAAGCAAGCCAACCAAAAACAAGAATGGGAGGAAGTACTCTACATTGGCAAAGCACGAAATATTCGCAAGCGCTTGCAGCAGTACTTGCATTCAAAAGATTACAAAACTCGTTTTTTTATCCGTCAGGCCAAACATGTGGATTGGGTTGTAACCGCCAATGAAGCAGAGGCTCTTTTATTAGAAAGTAATTTAATTAAAAAATATTCCCCCCCGTATAACATTCGATTAAAAGACGATAAAAGATATCCGTATATTTGTGTTAGTACGGGGGAAATGTTTCCTAGAATTTTTATCACTCGGCGGCGAAAAAATCCCGCTCATACATACTTTGGCCCGTTTACGGATGTAAAAGCCGCTCGTAATGTAATGAGTTGGATTCAAAAAACCATTCCGATCCGCCAGCGAAATACAAAATTACCAAGTAAAAAGCCACTGACCCCTTGCTTAAACTATCACATTGGTCGTTGTTTAGCACCTTGCGCACATAAGATAAGCCAAGATGAGTATGCAAAACTTGTGGAACAGGTAATTGATTTACTTTCCGGAAATTTTGAAAAAGCCCGCAGTAAAATGTTCAACCAAATGCAAGAAAAATCCAAACAAATGAAGTACGAAGAAGCAGCTGCCATTCGAGATAGAATTCGGGATTTCGACCTTGTTTTAGCTAGTCGGAAAGCCGATGTAGAAAGCGGTCAAGATCATGATAATTTTGATGTTATTGGGGTTTATGGTAATTTAGAAGAAAACATATTTGTCGAAGAAGAGATTCCAGTTCGTAAAAATATTTTTCAAGCCGAAGTAACCCTTTTACGGGTTCGTGGTGGAAATGTAGTAAACAAAGCTTCTTTAGCAGTCAGTGAATATACGCTGCCAATTTCCACAGAATCAGAACAAAAAAAAGAAATTACAAAACTTATGAGCGAAATTTTAGAAAGCTGTTTTCGTGAATTTTATTGGGACTTACCTGATCTACCCGATAAAATCATTTTAAGTGAGCGGTTATTCCCTGCTTCTTTGTGGGAAAAATTAATTAAGCGCAAGTGGCAAAAAGAAGTTCAAATTTTATTAAGGAAATCTGCAGGCGAAAAAGAATCCCTTGTGCAAATGGCTGTGGAAAATGCAAGGCTTACGCTACGCGAAAGACTGATGCGGGAATATACGAGAAGAGCAAAACTTGGCTTAAAGCAAATCCAGGAAATGCTTAAACTTCCTAAATTACCCGAAACCATTGAATGCTACGATATTTCCAATATAGGGGGGAAACATGCTGTGGCATCAGGCGTCATGTTAAAAAACGGAATCCCGTATAAGGCAGGATATCGTCGCTATAAAATCCGCACAAAAGATACGCCGGACGATCCAGCCATGATGTACGAAACTTTATCGAGACGATTTGCAAGAATTGCAAAAGGGGAAATTGCCCCCCCTGATTTAATTGTAGTGGATGGTGGAATTACACAATTAAAGGCTGCATTATCGGCACGAGATGAAAAGAACTTATCGATCCCGATTATATCTTTAGCGAAAAAGCAAGAAGAAATCTATATGGAACAAGGTGAAATTTTACAACAAGATAAGAACTCACCAGGCATGAAAATCTTGCGCCTTGCTCGGGACGAAGCTCACCGCTTTGCTGTGCAGTATCATCGTTTGTTACGGGAAAAAATTAGCGATTCTCGGCAAAACGCCGCAAACCGCTGATTGAATCTGTAGTTGACATTGTAACAAGGGTGAACAAGCTCGTTTACAGAAAATGAGCAACCAGGATGTTCGGTGGATTCAGCGATTTCAGCATTACCAAAAGGCATTGCAAAAGTTAAAAGACGCGGTGGAATTATCACAAGCCCGAGCTCTTTCTGAGCTAGAACAGCAGGGCATGATACAAGCTTTTGAATTTACTCATGAGTTGGCATGGAAAACCTTAAAAGATTTTTTAGAAAGCAAAGGGGTTCAAAATTTATATGGTTCAAAAGATACCACTCGCGAAGCTTTCCAGGTCGGACTCATTGTAAATGGTGATGCATGGATGGCAATGATTCGAGACCGCAACTTAACTTCTCATACATATAATGAAGAGGTTGTTCGGCAAGTGGTGTCTGCAATTCAAGATATTTATCTTCAAGAATTTATTGAGTTTGAAAAAAAAGGACTCGATTTAGCAAGCCAGGAATTAGCATGAAATATGGTCTCTCAAACGAAACCATCGGAAAAATTCAGCAAGTTTTGCGTCAGCATCCAGAAGTCACTCATGCTATTCTATACGGATCTCGAGCAAAAGGTAATTTTAAAAATGGATCGGATATTGATTTAACTTTACTTGGAGAAAATATTTCTCGATCAATTTTAGGTAAAATTATAGAAGAATTAGATGATTTATTGCTTCCTTATAAAATTGATTTATCGATTTTCAGCCAAATCCAAGATAAAGACGTTCGGGATCATATTGAAAGGGTAGGTATTTTATTTTATGAAAAAAATGGATAATTCCCTAGTCAGCGATTCTCGGCGAAACGCCGAGAACCGCTGGATTCTCATCTGCTATATTTTTGATTGACGTCTGTCCCTATCATTTTAAGTTAGCTTTACATGGAAGTAAAGGTTGTTAAGAAAGATACATATACAGTATTAAAATTAAAAGGAAGTTTAGATATTTATACCTCTTTAGATTTAAAATCAAGCATGGAAACCGTGCCTGTGGACAAGGATCACATTTTAGTGTTTGATATGAGTCAGGTGGACTATGTAGACTCTAGTGGTATTGGTACTTTAATTAAAATTGCCAATAAAGTACAAGATGGAGAAGGGGAATTTTTTATAACAGGCATTAAGCCTATGATTGAAAAAATTTTTAAAGTAGCCGGCCTTACCAATTACTTCCAAATTTTAACAAAAGAAGAAGCTGAACAAAAGTTCCCTACTTCGTAGTAAGAATTTTGTTGCAAGGAATCCTCTGCAACCGTCGAAAATATAATAAGATTACAATTAGCCTAGTATATACTAAAGTAGGTTTCTGCGACGGTTAAGAATGTATGGGGAAAAAACTTACGCTGCTTTTTAGCTTCTTTCTTTTAACTTTTTTTTCGCACTTATTTCGGAAGTTTACATCGGACAAATCTTTTGCTACTCTTTATGCACAGGTATGGGATGATTCAGAAACAGAAGATGATAAAATAGCTCGCGAATTACGAGAAAGTAAAATCCAGCGGGATTGGGATCATCCAAGCATTCCTTCGGCAGATCTCATTCCAGAGGAAGAAAAATCGGCAGAAGATATTTATGCCGAAGAAATGATGTGGGCAGATCCGTATGATTTTGAATACAGTCCTTCTCACTTTCATCGTTATCAGGAGTTAGAAAATTACACTGATCCCGGAGAAATTCCAAAGGAATTCCGAGATCGCCCTCATCCTTTTTATGTAAATACTGATACCGTAAAATTACGAATTTATGGGAATACAGATATTAAAATGGTTTATGGAAAAACTTTTGCGGTATCGGATATTGATAGGGAGCCCGGCAAAACACCGACTTCGGATCAAGTAGCCAATGACTTTGAAACAAAACTCAATATGAAAGTGAATATAAAAGGAAAAATTGGGAAAAAAATTACGGTGAATGTGGATTTCAGCAAAGACGAAAACCAAAAAGACCAGAGCTTTTATATTCAGTACAAAGCCATTCGGCGCCGAGAATTTGTGCGAGAAATTACATTAGGAAATATTGATTTAAAATTTCCTTATAGTGAGTATGCTGTTTTTGAGCGCAAAAGTAAAAAGACAATTGGTGTGGAAGGAAAGTTTCGTCGCGGAAAATTAAAGTTTCATACTATTGCTACGCTTACTCAAGGACAAAGCGCTGTCACTCAATTTACCGGGAATAGGCAAAGTACTTCTGCTTTAATAAAAGACTTTCAATATGCTAGAAGAAAGTATTACCAAATAGAGCCTTTTATTTATTATGACAGCGGTTTTTCCGGAGCTTTAATTTCCAATCCCGACTCTGCGGCGGAATGTCCCCCTACTGCTTTAAAGTCCACCTCGCCACCGGCATCTTTGTTTGATAGAACTTCCCCTACGGCATATAAAACATTTACTTCGGCGTATTCTGATCCTGCTTCGTTCCAACCAAATGCAGCTGCGGTGCAAATTGATATTTCTTCTGTGGAGCTATGGCTTGATGATGGCAATCCAACCAACAATACCACTGCTACGCAAAAAATTAGTGCTAATGGTACAGACTTAGGCATGTATGATCTTCTTGTACAGGGAAAGGACTATACCATTAATGCGCAAGGGAATTTAGTTTTACTACGCGGGATTGGGGATGAAGCCAAAATGTATATTCGCTACACGCGGAAAGGGGGTTCAACATTTACTTGCGATCCTTCTGCTCAAGTCGTCAATGGAAAGATAGAAACTTTTATTAAATGGAATACAGCCATGCAGGAAATTCTTTTGCAAGATACCAATGGAGATGGCGTTTATGACTCTACCACCTACTCGAAAATTATTGATGATGACCCCGGAGCAGGCACACCAAATGTGAATTATGATATTTACGAAGTACGGGGAGTTTATCTTTTAGGAGCTACGCAAATTGAGCAAGCAGGCTTTCAAGTCTCTTTGCAGGATAAAAGTTTAAACAATACTTCGCTGCTTTCTAGTTTAGGTCAATATACTTTAAATGCAGTTGCCGGCGAAGTTTTATTTTATCTGCGAGAGCCTTTTAAGTCCTTAAAAAAGGATAGCACAAATTACGCATATTCTTTAACCGATATTGAAAAAATTTATGCCGAAAGGCAGCCTTCGGATGTGCAAGATTATTTACAGCACTACTTACGTTTTGATTTTCAAAACCAAGTACGAAGTTACCGATTAAATCACTTTAATATTATTAAAGGCTCTGTAGAAGTCAAAGTCGATGATAGGGTGATTGACCCTTCTCAATATTACGTAGATTACAATTCAGGCTATTTTGCTTTTTATGACCCTGATTCAATTCCGATTACCCCGAGTAGTAAAATTGAAATTAGTTATGAATATACCCCTTTTGGTGGGGGACAAAAAGGATTTATTGTAGGCTTACGAAGCGAGTACCAGGCCAACCGCAGTGTTAAATTAGGAAGCACGGTATTATGGAATGGCCAGTTTGAGCCGACCGAAGCGCCTCGGATTGGCGAAGAGCCGGGCAGTAAAATTGTTTTAGGCACGGATCTTACGTTAAAGTTTTCCGAAGAGAAACTTACAAAGCTCGTGAATGCATTTCCAGGAGCAGATTTTGATCTGCTGCCGGTAAAGTTTGAAGGTTTTGCAGAATATGCTCGATCCTTTTTTAACCGCAATACTTATGGCATTGCTTTAATTGATGACATGGAATCTTCGGAAGAAGTCGAAGAATTAAGTATTAATGATAAAGATTGGACATTAGGCAGTGTCCCGCAAATTGTAATTGGGTCATCCGGAGTAGCAACCATTGATGCTCAATGCGCTAGATCACCTTTATACTATCGCTACTATCGAGATCCTGCGGATGTTACGAAAGGTCTTTTTGGGCCATCTTTTAATGCATCGCCACTGCCATATTCAGAAATATCCGGACCGTATATGATAGCCGATGGTCACTTAGATCCAAGCCAGCTGGAAACTGCCGAACAGCAAGAATCTTTAGTTTTAGAATTTGATTATTCTAAAGCAAACACTGTTGCGGGAATTCCAAAATTTGCATCCATTGTTTCATCTGCCGGTTCTGCCGTAGGACGTGATTTTTCGGGTTTAACGTATTTAGAATTCAACGCGAAGCTAGAAGAGCTGACAGCAGGGACTCTTACCAATGGAATTAAAATTTATATTGAATTTGGCGACATTAATGAGGATTCCGATGATGATGGTACCCTAGATTTAGAAGATATTGGTTTAGATGGAAAGTTGGGTGATACCAACCAGAATGGTCAGTTAGATCCCGGAGAGAACTGGGATACGGGAGAAGGAGATAAAACCATTACACAAAATCGAAGTACAGGTCAAACAGAAGATAAAGGTTATATTTTTAACCCGCCAAACTGTCCTGCTTCGTTTCAAACAGTGGTCGGGAATGGACCAAACATTTCCGGTTATCCTTCTACAAGGGGAAATGGGAATTTAGATACAGAAGATTTAAATTTTTCCAATACTCTCAATACAACAGACAATGTCATTATTTTAGGTGGTGACGATCCTTCTTTAACATACCAAAGCTATGAATTAGGCCCTAGTGTTATTAAGCCGGGAGATTGGCAGCACGTTCGAATTTTAATTAACAAATCTGCTTTAACAGCAGCACAACAAGCTTTATTAAAATCAGTAAAGGCTTACCGGCTTGTTATTGTACCAGCTTCAGGATCGGAAAGTGGCCATGGCCGCCTTTTTATCGACTCAATCCAATTTGGCGGATCCAAATGGAGATCTCCCCGCGGCAAATTAAGCTCTCAAACCGTAGAAAGTGATGTATCGAACCCGTTTGCCATCCGAGCCGCTGTAATTGATAACTTTACATCGAAAGCCGAGTATGGATCGGAATCTTTTTTGAACCAAGAAAAAGATTTATGGCAAGATATTCATGGGAAAAAAACAAGTACGGAGCTCGCTCGTATTCGAGAAGCCGCTTTAAAAATTCTGTATAACTTTCAGCCAAGTGTATCAGAATCGTATTCTTCTTTATTCTTAACTCGTACAAGTCTTACAAGTATGGATTTACGCTACTACCGCAAATTTGTTTTTTGGGTAAATTTTCGTCCAAGTGCATTAGCAAATCCAAATCAAGTTCTTGTTTTTCGATTAGGATCTTCGGATACAGATTATTATCAATATACGTATCCGGTTCAAGGAAGTGGTTGGCAAAAAGTAGAGCTGAATTTAGAAAAGCCGGAGCATGTATCGGGAAGACCTAGCTTAAAATACATCTCTCAATTTATGATTGGTTTCGAAGTGACCTCGTCTGCAGGAATTATAAATAATACAAGTGAAGTTTGGATTAACGAAATGTATGTATCGGACCCTGCTATCCAAACCGATGATGCATATAAATACGAAGGTACTGTACGCATTACAAAACCTTTGTTTGAAACCGAAGCTGGCACTCCGATTTTATCCGATATTAAATTTACATACCGTAGGAAGCATCGGGGGAAAAGATTTTCTTCGGTCGGACAAACCTCTTCCAACACATCCGAGGATAAAACAGAATTTCTTGCTTCCTCTAAAGTACTTCCTTTTTGGGATGCCAATTATAGTTACAGTTTAACCACTACGGAAACCGATAATGACGAACGAGAAATTTTATTAGCGAAATTAGGAAAAACTTCTACTTTAGAGCACAGTACTTCGCATAAATTTCATTTTAAGTCCCCGTATGTCCCTGTAATTTCAGTAGGTTATAAATATCGAAAGTATGATAATACACGGGTACAGGCATTGAGCACAGGAACGGTTACGCAAGATCAAGAAACGATCACCAATGAAGTGAGCCATGCCCCTACCCTAACAGTCAATGAAAGTTTTCCAGAACTTTTTAAGAAAAAGCCAGTGGCTATGAAAATCACATATAAGTTTAAAACAGCGCACCGTTTTTTTAAGAGAAGAGAAACGACGATTACTTATCCCGATCCAGCAAATATTTTGCCAGGGCAAACCGATTTCGATGGAGAAAAAGAACAAACAGATGATACAGAAAATCAACTTACGTATTCCATTGGAAAATTTAGCATGTCACCTTCTTACTCTTACAAACAAAAAAGGTTACTGCAGCGGATTCAACCCGACAATGAAGTTTTAACAACCATCGATTCCGACTACTATTTCCCGTATTTAGATACACCCGATGATTTCCGCTATCGCCAAAGAATTACTCGTTACTCTTTACGTTTATCGTATCGAGACCTTTTCTTTACTTCGCCGGAATGGAACATGACAGCCGTATACCAAGAAAATAGTTTCCAAGATAATTCTACAAGAGTTACACAGCCTATTTGGAATCGCTGGAAGCAACCTTCTACAACAACGACTACAGATTTTAGTTTACCTATCACACCGGAAAAAATTTCTAAAAAGTTAAAATTTATCCGCAGTATTCGTCCTTCCTTTCGAAGAGAAATTTCTTTATCCGAAACACAACTTCCCTTTACTGCTAAAGATGGCTTGTACGATGATAAACTTGGTGTACGCCGAACATTACCCCCCTTGATGGATAGGACCTATAACTTTTGGAAATATCCTTTTTGGCATTCATTCTTATCAGACAGTCGAAGGCCTCGAAATAACTTTTCTAATGCAAGGGACTATGTCTATAAAACTTCCTTTAAGCCAACAGAAGCCGACAGTAATCCGGATGCCTTTTCTTTTTACAATAACTCACTAAACTTAAAAGATAGTATTGATACAACGGCAGAATGGGATATATATAGACCTCTGACTTTAAGAACAAACTGGCGTTTAGCACAAAATGCTTCTCGCTCCGCCATTGGGGGCTTACCTGTACAAGATGGGTACTGGAGTTATTCCATTTTACAAACATGGGATTTAATGCAAATTCTGGATTTTTGGTTTTGGGCTAATAAAAAGCATCGTTCCACATGGAGACTCGACTACACATTTACGCAAACAAAAAGAATTACAGAAAATAAATTAGAAGATAGATATAATCCCTCCACAGCTCTGTATTTTCAATGGATTGGCGCTGATAGGACAAGCAATACATTTGAGTTTGGAATATCTCTTGGAATTACCGATACTTCCAAAGAAGATTATATTAGTGATACACCGGAAGAAGATAACTTAATTTTTCAAAATATATCCCAAACGAATTTAAATAAAATCCGCGCCATTGATTACGACTGGGAATTTTACACTGAATACACCACAGAGCTATTGTGGCTAAAACGGCAACTGGAAAACTTAACAGGCCTGTCTTTACGCTATAAGCCTCGTTACAAAGCGAGACTGTCTTTGAAATTAAATCGATATTTCCGTGAGAGTGAATATACACAAGCTTTGCAGCCAAGAGATATTTATACATTGTTACAACGCATTGATTCAAACTTACATCCTAATGTACGAGGTAGTTTTGATATGAAATGGGTGTACGAGATTCACCGCAATGCACAGGATGATTCGGAAAAAAGGCGACTTATTTCATTTGAAATTGGAATTGGAGCCCGTATTTTATTTTAAACCGGAAGCACAACTTTTGCTAATTCCTTATCAAGCTTTTTTGCATCGGATACGTACTTTTCTAATTCGTTCCAAAAAGCAGTTCCATGATGTGGATGCTTTAAGTGCACAAGCTCGTGATAATATACAAGATCTCGAAGTTTTTTCGGTAAAAAAACTAATCGTGCATTTAAACTAATGGTTTTTTTAGAAGAACAACTTCCCCAACGCGTAAGCTGATGCCTAACTTGAATGCGGTCATAATTAAATTTTGTTTTTTTGGCGATAGTATTAAATTCAAGAGGTATGTATCTTTTTCCCATTTCCTGAGTAATGGTCTTTAAAGCTTGTGCTGTCATAAATAAAGAATAATCATGTTCTTGATTCGAGACAAAAATTCTCAACTCGGGGCCCTTTTGTAAAATCCGATATTTTTCAATTGGTATATTAGGGGTTCTAATAATTTCTACGTTCAACGAAAAATCGGAACCAGACAGAAAAGTATAAACAGTAGCTGTTGCCAAAGAAAAATTACCCAATTTTTTTAAAAAACTTTTTTTCAATTTTAAAATTTCCGATTCCATTTTTTTAAGATTGTCCATAATATCTTTTTCCGATAAACGCCAAGGTACCGTAACTCGAAAACATCCTTCATGGACAATCCGAATGGAAAGTTTCCGCGCTTGTCTATTGCGTCGGATTTCAAAAATACCTAAATTCTCCAAATGTATCAAATACATAGTAATCTCGTTCCATTCTTATACATAAGCTTTCCCTGTACAGCAATTCTCGGTGAAGGGCAAAAAGTAAAAAAGTGAGCGCTGAATCTTTCCCTAATAAGAAAAAAATCGCAGGATTATGTCTTATTCCTAGCTAATTTTGTACCTTTTTGCAATTTTATTCAAAGTAATGTCTTAAAAAGACGTCGAATTTCCGTTCGCGAAATTCGACGGACCGTCGCTCGCTCACCTCCGTATCGCTCGCTCGGGCCAAAAACCCCCCCCTTTTGGTATTATAGGGTAGAGCCATGTAAAGGAGGAAGTTATGAAAAAAGTGTATGAACAATACCGGAAGGAAACAAAAAGTAAGCATCAAAGCAATGCTAAAAATA
>RFJE01000167.1 GCA_003695005.1 Candidatus Hydrogenedentota bacterium
AATTTTTAGAAGTTATCGCACAGGCTCGAAACGCCGAGAACCGCTGAACCTAAATTAAAAGTAGGGCAAAAAGGCCTGCTTGTGCTCAAACAGTCCTCCCCCTCACCACTTTCAAAAGAAAGTGGTGAGGGGGGCGGAACTGCGCCTAGCAGGCCTTTTTGCCCTTCAGCAAGAATTGCTGGTTAATGACATGCCCGAGGATTCGTAATTCCGCTAGACAGGCTGTTTTTGTTTTCCACTTTGCATTAGAAAATTTCCAACAAAGGAGAGAAGTATGAGTAAATTTCAAAGACCAAAAATAGCCTTAATTGGAGCAGGGCAAATTGGAGCCAATTTAGCATTAATGGCTGCTCAAAAGAATTTAGGCGATGTCGTGTTATATGATATTGTTGAAGATATGCCACAAGGGAAAGCATTAGACCTGTACGAAACAACGCCGGTACAGGGTTTGAATTCTGTCATCCAAGGAACAAATGATTATAAAGACATTGAAGGAGCAGATATTGTTATTATTACTGCTGGAATTCCGCGAAAACCAGGCATGAGCCGAGATGACTTATTAAATACCAATGCAGGTATTATGAAAACCGTTGCTGAAAATGTAAAGAAGTATGCACCCGATGCTTATGTGATTGTAATTTCCAATCCACTCGATGCCATGGTTTACTTGTTTTACAAAATTTCAGGCTTTCCAAAAAATCGAGTTATGGGGATGGCGGGTGTTTTAGATGCAGCTCGTTTTCGTACTTTTATTTCCATGGAAACTGGGATTAGTGTAGAAGACATTAGTGCTTTTGTATTAGGTGGTCATGGGGACTCCATGGTACCTTTGCCACGCTATTCGTATGTTGGTGGTATTCCTTTACCGGATTATCCGGGGCTTACGAAAGAAAAAATTGATGCGATGGTGGAGCGAACGCGAAAAGGTGGCGGAGAAATTGTAGCACTCCTGAAAACGGGTTCTGCCTTTTTTGCGCCAGCAGCAAGTGCCATTGCTATGGCAGAATCTATTGTGCGTGATAAAAAAAGAGTATATCCCGCTGCTGTAAAATGCGAAGGGGAATATGGCTATAACGATTTATTTATTGGCTTGCCTGCTGTTTTTGGCGCAAATGGTGTAGAAAAAATTATTGAGATTGAACTTACACCAGAAGAAAAAGAAGCACTCGATACAAGTGCAAAAGCTGTTGAAAAGCTAAAAGAAGATTTAGTCCGTTTAGGATTTTTATCTTAATTCGTTTCTTGTTCCTTCTCCTTTTGTAAAAAAGGGGAAGGAACTGTACATTTGGTATGCATCAGTATGTGCTTGTACTAGGTTCAAATATTGAACCAAAAAAGCACTTAAAGCAGGCTATTTTTCATTTACAGAAGTATGTTCGGATTGATAAAGTTACAGAAGTTATTTCTACGCCGCCTTACTTAAATCACGATCAGGCATGGTTTTTAAACCAGGGTTTGCTTATTGAGACTAACTTACTTCCATCGGATCTTTTGCGTTTATGTAAAAAAATTGAACAAGAAGTAGGCCGCAAAAAAAGAGCGAGATACCAAGCAAGGGAAATTGATATTGATATTGTTTATTTTAGTGGTGGCAAAGTTCAGTTGCCAGATTTAATTTTACCTCATCCTGCGAATTTTGCTCGTTTTTGGGTTCGCCACTTTTTAGCAGAACTGATTCCTGATATGAAAGACGCTGACACGCTAATTCCATATCGAAATATGGACGTACAAGATATGAAAAGTATTCAGGATTTTGCACGTAAAAAAACTGCTGGTGAAAAAATTACCATACTTACTTGCTACGACTACACCATGGCCAAACTTATATCACAGACAAGTTTAGATGCCGTCCTTGTAGGGGATTCACTTGGGATGGTTATGAAAGGCGAAGAAGATACTTTAGCAGTTAGCATTGAGGAAATGATATATCACACAAAAGCAGTACGAAGAGCCATACGGGATAAAGTGGTTATTGCGGATATGCCATTTTTAAGCTACCAAGTAAGTAAAGAGAAAGCTATAGAAAATGCAGGGCGCATTTTACAGCAAAGTGGAGCATCGGCCGTAAAGCTCGAAGGCGGCGAAGAATTTGCCGATGTTATTTCTGCACTTGTGCAATCATCCATTCCCGTTATGGGACACATTGGCTTAAAACCCCAGTCCATTCGTCAAATGGGGGGATACTTTTTAGTCGGAAAAGAAAAAGAAGTGGCCGATAGGTTAGTCAAAGATGCACTAGCCTTACAAGAAGCAGGTTGCTTTGCCCTTGTTGCCGAAATGATACCAGCGTCACTTTGTAAAAAAATTTCGCATGAACTTGCCATTCCGGTGATTGGAATTGGCAGTGGTCCTTTTGCAGATGGCCAGGTGCTAGTGCTGCAAGATATGCTTGGCTTAAATCCCGAATTTTCGCCTAAATTTTTACGTAGGTTTGCAAATTTAGGTCAAGAAGTGAAAAATGCTGTGGAGCACTACTGCCATGCGGTAAGACAGCAAGAATATCCTTCGGAACAGGAAAGTTACTGAGCTTTTACTTCCACTTGGCAGCGATCATCACCTAAAGCACGGCATTTTGTTTGTATGGCTACGTAGGAATCTTCTTTATTAAAAAGATTTTGGTAAAATTCATACGTGAGTTTTGGTTTAGAAGCAATGTTTCCTTTGTAAATTAAATTCATTAAACCCGCACTACACCCTGTAGCAAAGTATGAGATTGGATGCGAAGCCTTGCCATACATGGCTAAGTAGCCATTGGCTTCATAGTCGCTAAAAACGCAAGCAACCATTTTCTTGGCACCGTCATGCTCCGATAAACACCAATGTCCCCAACCAAGGGAATTCATGACTGCTATAATACCGTGCAAAATATCATCCTCATTTTGAATTTGTGGCTGAACGAGACCTTCCCATTCCGGCGAGACCATAATTCCACCTAAAGTATTAAACGCACACACATGTCCGGATTCAATAAAAAGCATTTTCGCAATTTCATCATCCCCAGTTGCTTCGCCCATTTTTTTAGCTGTCTCATATACAATATAATTGTAATAGTTTGCAAAATGCCGTGTTAAAAAAACTCCAAATGCAGGAATCAGTCCTTGATCATTTCCAACAAGTTGCATTTCGCGAACGGCTTTTGTAATTTCTTCTGCATTTACATTGGAAGTTAGCTTTGGTAATTCCGGTATTTTTTCGTTTAACTTACCCACGCCAGGACTTTTGCGAATTTCTTTTTTGGTCGGTCGTACTTGTGCTGTAAACTCATTGGTTTCATGCCCTAACGTTAAACACTTAGTTTGCTTTACTTGGTATGTTCCTGTGGTTTTTCCATACGCAACTGCCAAAGCTGCTGCAATATAGCCACATGTAAAATAATCAGCTGGTTTTTTTCTTTCGCCCCAAACTTCTTTCCAGCCAACGGAGTAATGGGTAATCGGCGTTTCTAAGCTTCCTCCCTCCTCTGATAGGGAAGCTAAATTGTCAATTAAGCCAAAACCTAAATGTTTATACAATTCTGCTGCTACTTTTAATTTCTCTTCTGCTGTTTGGAATTGGGTGTTGACCTCAAACAAACGGGATAAGGCGGCATACGCTGCCATTTCGCCGCCATCGGTTAAAATTTCTTCGGCCGGTACATATTCCTGTGCATCCTCTATGGTTCTTTGCAGATAAAAATTAAAAAAATTACAATGATATAATACAGGCTCGGAATATAATACACTGATATTATGATTTTCTAACCATTTTACATTCACTTTCAGTTTACTCACTTAATTCCTCCATTGTTCTTTTTGATTCTCTAAATGGTGATGATTGGTAACCATATTCTCTTTCTTGAATAGGACGGTTTAGTATTTGTGATGCAGCATTCAACAATTTTTTGGCTAGTTCAGGGTCGTAAGGCGTATTCTCATCAATTTTTGAGATATTAATACCGGCACGAATTCCGACTCGAGAAAGCATGACTTTTGCAATTAAACCACCATGCTCTTTAGCAATTTCTGCTTCAATGAGCTGTTTAATTCGATTCATAAAAAAATCCCCCTTTCTTATCCACCATTAAAGTCAACTCAATGTAATAAAGACATTTTGTATAGTTTTTTTTTACAACGTGAGCGATTCATCTTTTCCTATATTTAGCAGGGGGGACACCCCCCTGCCTTCGAACCCGCGGACGTTCGCGCAGCATAAGCTAAAATTTTACAATTCTAAATAATGACGCATAAATTC
>RFJE01000168.1 GCA_003695005.1 Candidatus Hydrogenedentota bacterium
CGACCGATATGAGCCATTAAAATTAATTTTGCATTTTGTTTTATTAAATATTCTAAAGTAGGTAATGTCTTTTGGATGCGAGTATCATCTGTAATTTCTCCTGTTTGCTTCAGCTGATAAAAAATATCTTTAACATTACCCTCCCCTTTCTCTACAGTTTTTAGGAATAATGTCTCGTCCTCATTCATGGCAATGGTCCCTTTCCAGGGATCTTTGACTTTCAGGTCATCTCTCCCATCAGATCCTAAGATAAGCACATCGTCTTTGTTTAGGGTTAGTAATTGTACCCGCACAATTTTAGGTTTTTCTGGAAAACCTAATTTTCGTAAGATATCATCCGTATGGACAAAACGAGCCACTTTATCCCGATAAAGTACAGGCCAGGGATGTTCTGCATTTATGAGATAAGTTAAACCAGTTTGGACATCGGTCAGTCCAAAAATGGCGGATACAAGCATAGAGCCATCAAAAGAAAGAAAAACATCTTGTAACTCTAGCCAAACATTTTTTAGCCAACGCTCTGGTGATATATTTTTGGCCGATTCAGATAGTTTTGTCCTTTTTACCATGGCATCAAATACAGATCCAAGAACGAGAGCTCCGCCAGCACCTTGCATGGACTTTCCCATTGCATCGGCATTTAAAAAATAAATATATTCCCTAGATTTTAAAAATAAATTTCCTGCAACACAAATATCTCCACCTAAATCTCGACTCCAATGCTTAAACTTAAATTTCTTTTTTTGATCTACAACCATGGATACTTTAAAATTTTTATGTTTTGCGTGGTTGCGGGATAGTGGTTTTAAAAGCAAAGATGTTAAAAAATAATCTCCATCTTGTCGATCTTTTAATTGGCGCACCCGCTCTTCTGCTGTTCTACGCTCGATTTCAAAGCTAATTGCTTTTCCCATTAAGTCTAAAATATCTTTTTCATAATCTTCGTAAGGTTTTTGTCTTGGTTCAAAAGAGCAAAACATTAACACGTACCGAAGTCGACCTTCTATTACAATTGGACAGGCTATAAAAGATCGTATTCCAATTTGGTATAGTATTAAATTTGTCTCTGCATTTAATTCATCTATAGCAAGAGAACGCATGATATCTTGTTTTTCATAGTTATCGAGAAAATCAAAAGAACCGTAAAGCACGCTTTCTTTTTGAAGAGAAGCATGATTCTCCATATCATTTCGTTCTATTTCTTTAACCCGAGCTCCGCCCGAAATCAGCTCAAAAAGAATTCCGCATTGTGCTTGAAAAATTTGTATGCCTGTTTTTAAATACGATTGAAATAACATATCGGTATTTGGATAAGGTTGAATAAGAAGTTCATGCAACGAAGCTAAAGCAGAGCTGTATAAATCAATTTCTTCGGCTGCTTGCAGCATGAGCTCTTCTGTATCATGTCGCTCTAATTCCTGCGCAATTCGCGGTGCAATAGCCTGTGTTGCAGAAAAAAGTAATTCCTTTTGCTCGGGGTCATGCGAGAACCCTAAAAATAAAGCTCCTACTACTTGCTGCAGCGAATCATAAAAAGGGATGGCAAAAACAACTTTTGTGCCTTGTACATCAATCTCTTTAGGAAGGCAAGTTATGTCAGATCCTTGTAATATTGTAGGCTCGGGATTTTCTTGTTCTAAAAAGTTACATTGACTTATAAACGTAATTTCTGTTTCCCATGTACAAGCTTCTAGCTTAAAAGAACCTTCCAAAGTTGGGCCTGTTACAATCATTCCAAAACTTGCTCCTGCTAAATCTTCCAGGCGCAATAGGATATTTTGAAAAAAATCTTCACCGGATGGTAAAGATAAAACCTCCTGGAAGGCTTTTAAATAATTCTCAATGGTTTCTTGCTGCATTTACATCATGCTTCATGTAATCGTTTCGCAGTAATTTCATCTGTTTTTTCTCCCATAGCACGAGATGCTATTTGGTATGCTACAAAAGAATCTTCGCTTTGGAATAATTTTTCATAAAACTTTTCTGTTAGCTCCGGTTTTTCTGTGATATCTCCATGGTATAATAAATTCATTAATGCAGAAGTTACACCAGTAGCTAAATAAGAATTGGCATTTTTGGCCTGTCCGTAAACAGCTAAATAACCATTACTCTCATAACTTCCATCCACTTGCATGAGCATTTTTTTCCCGGGTTCTAATTCTAAAATAGACCAATATCCCCAACCAAGTGCATTGATCACGGCTACTATTCCCGAAGCCCAATCTTCTCTAGTTTTACACTGTGGCTCCACAAGCCCATACCACTCATCTGATTTCATAATTCCACCAAATGTATTAAAACCACATACATGACCTGCTTCCACAAGTAAGTCGCGAGCAAGTTCAGGCTCACCAGTTTTTTCTGTAACCTGATTCGCCATTTCATATGAAATATAATTGTAATAATTCGCAAAATGTCGGGTTAAAAAAACACCAAATGCCGGAATTAAGCCATCTTCATTTCCTATAAGCGGCATTCCCCGTACAGCTTCTGTTATTTCTTCTTCGTTTACATTTGTATCAATGCGTTTACTAAAATCTGCTGTATTAATGGTAACCCCTTTGCCCGGAGACAAAGGATAGGGTTTTATTATGCTTGTTCTTTCTAAAACAAATTCATTTTGCTCGTCACCCATACTTAAACATTTTGTTTGCTTACAAGAAAAAGCTCCGGGGGGTAGAAAATAAGCTTGCGCTAAGGCTGCAATTAAATAACCGCGTGTAAAATAATCAACAGGTTTATCCCGTTTGCCCCATTTTTTTAGCCAGCCATAACTATAATGTGTAATTTTTGTATGAACTACTCCTCCATCTTCGGTAAGCTCATGTATAGGTAACAAACCAAAACCTAACTGTGAATAAATTGCAGAAGCAATTTCTAAGCGAATCTTAGGATCCCGATATTTTGGATTTTTTTCAAATAGCCGATTCAGCATAGAATATGTGCAAGAGACTGCTCCATCGACTAAAATGGTTTCTGCATCAATGTACTCGCCTGTATCTTCAATGGTTCGCTGTAAAAATAAGTTATAGTGATTGCAATGAAACACTAATGGCTCGCCATAACATAAGGTTAATCCTTCATCTTTTAATAATGAAATAGGTGCCGAAAAATTACTCATTTTCTTCCCCCTCAATTTTAATCTCTTTACGAAGTACTACTCTAGCAGCAGCTAAAATGCGTTTTTCAATTTCCGGATTGTCTGGCGTATTCTCTGTAATTTTAGAAAGATTTACTCCTGCTTTTAGTCCCACACGAGCAAGCAAAAGCCTTCCTTGCACACCAGAAGATTCTGATTCAATGGCTTTTACAATTTTTTTTAACCTTCCCAATGTTGTCTCCTTATTCTTTTTTATCTTCGTTCCCCATATTTTTTAAAATATCGATAACAATTTCTATAGAATCATCAATGGATTTTTTTAAATTTTCTTGAAGTTGTTCAAAAACTTTGATAATTTCTTCGATTACGACTTTATCTTGGTTATTTCCATTGTTTGACATATTGCCTCCGACTCAACTTAA
>RFJE01000169.1 GCA_003695005.1 Candidatus Hydrogenedentota bacterium
ATTATTGACTTATGGGTAGAAGAAGGTAGAGAAGAAGGTAAATTAGAAACAGCCCGCCGGATGAAAGAGCTTGGTGCAGAAATAAATTTTATTGTAAAGGCGACTGGCCTATCAAAATCCGAACTAGAAAAGCATGGTATTTTTTAATTTTTTCCCATTTGATTTTTGTTTAAAGAAATCTGCAAAAACCGCTTTTCAATGGCTTTTTTTCTTTTTGTGTAAAATGTTTTTCTTTCGGAAAATTGATTCTCAAGATACTCGTAAAGTTCCCATTCAAACTCAAGACCTTTTTGTACGTAAACAGGTGCTTTTTTAATAAACAGTGGATTGACTTGAAACAATAAATGCCTAGTGTTCACATAATCGCTTTTGACAACGTCTAATACTTTTTTAATACTCGCTGGTTTTAAGCTCCCCCCTACCGATGTTTTTTTACCGGCATTTTTTATTTTTCGAACAGCTTGTGCAGCCATTTCTAGCACTAAAGCATCATCGGGGGATAGGTGCATGCTGCCGGATAAATCTCCACGACCAATCGTTACGCGGCTTAAGGCGTCAAAATATCTAGAAGCAATCATCTCGTTTAAGTGATTACAAGCAGTATAGCTTTCTAAATTGATAGCTAAATCAGCATGCTGATTTTCCTCTTCCATAATTTCCATGGCTGTTGTTACAAAGTTTTGTAGCGCATAGACCGTCTCTATCATCGGTGCTAAAATAATATCTACTTGCTGCCTTAAGCAAATTCGCATGTCCTGACGTGCTTCCGCTCCACCAATTTTTACGGTAAGTGGCAAAAGCCGGTTGGATACTTCCCGCAAAAAGGCAATTTCGGCTTCTCCCATATCTTCAATTTCTGTTCCTGTTTTTAAGCCGGCGACATAAGAGTTGTCTTTTAGTGCTTGCAATTTTTTTCGAAGATCACTCATACATGTATTATCGGATAAAATTCATATTTTGCAACCACTTAATGCCATTTATAAATCTTGAGTCCAACCGCTCCAAAAATAATTCCATATAATATAAGGGCTGTAGCTGGCATTAAGATCGCCGATAAAGTTCCCCCTTCATTAAATAAAAGTCTCGTTGCATCGCTTAATAAGGTTAATGGCAAAATCGCTACAAACTTTTGAGCCATCTCGGGAAAACGCTCATAGCTAAAAAAGATTCCCGAAGCTACGGTCATTGGAAAAGTGACAGCATTAATGAGTCCATTCCCAATCCGAGAATTATCTGTGCGTGATGCCACTAAAACTCCAATCCCTGCAAAAGCAAAATTGCCTGCTAAAAATATTAGGAAAAACCCTAGCCATGATCCTGTTAATGTTAAATTAAAATACCATTTACCAAAGACAAATAAAATCAAAGTTTCCACGGCAGTAATCATCATCCTGCTAATGTAAAAAGAAAGCATAAAGCCCGGCTTGCTCATCGGGGATGCACTCATACGGCGCAGTAATTTTTTCATACGTAATTCAATTAAAGTCCAACTCATCCCCCACATGAGGGAATTCATAATCCCCATGGCAATCAGCCCGGGCAGTAAAAAATCAATATATCTTGTTCCTTGGATTGGCACCGAAGAAGGTGGGCTTTCTTTTGTGCCCGTTAAAAAGTGGGTCCACTTTCGTTCAATCTCTAAATGAAGAAGCTTTGCTTCTTGCAATCTTGTATCATAGTAAAAATGCCATTTTTGGTTTTGCCACTGCATTACTAAAACTACTTTTTGTTTGCGATACAGTTTCCAAGCTTTTTCCTTTTGAGACTCCGGAATCCAGACTACCTGAACGGATGAAGAAGCTAATTTTTTCTCAAATTGTTTTAGTCTTGTTGGCTTGCGAATGCTCTCTGGCACAATCCATGCGATTTTATAGTGAGTTTTACTTTCTGTTGTAAAAGCAACCCCTAATATCCAAGCCATTGCTAAAGGAAAAATAAATGCCCAAAATAATACTCCTGGTTGGCGATAAAACTGTTTAATTTGAATCGTAACTAGTTGATAAATTTCTCGTAAAATTTGCATTAGGCTTCCTTTCTATTTTGCTCATTTAATTTATGACCTGTGAGTTCTGTAAATAAATCATCTAAATTTAAGTTGCGGCAATTTAAATCTTCTATCTTAATTTGGTTTTTCTTTATCCACTCCATAAGAGGCGGTAAAATCTCCTTTAGCTCTTTTGCATAAAAACGAATCCCGCCCGGAAACTTTTTTTGACGAATAACTGCTGGATGCTGAAAACTCTTTTTTAACTGTCCTTTAAAATGTAAATCAACAATGCTTTGGTATTCTTGCGAAGCTAAAAGCTCCTTCATTGTTCCCGATAGTAAAATTTTCCCCTGAAACATTATATAAATTTTATCACAAAGCTTTTCCGCTTCTTCCATATAATGAGTCGTTAAAACAATAGCCGTTCCACTTTTTTTTAATTCTTTGATGATGTTCCAAACTTCCCTTCGTGCATGAGGATCTAATCCCGTTGTTGGCTCATCTAAAAGAAGAAGTTCCGGATCATTCAAAAGGGCAAGCGCAATCGCTAATCGCTGTCTTTGTCCACCGGATAAATTCATCGTATAATCATCTCTTTTGGAAACAAGGTTTACTTTTTTTAGCGCATATTCTGCTTTTGCGCTCGGGACATTGTAAAAGGATGTAAAAAGCTTTAATGTTTCAAACACTGTCACTCTATCTAAAAAGCGATTTTCTTGCAATACTAAACCAATTCTGTGCTGAATTTCTTTTGCCTGTTTTTCCCATGTAAGACCAAGAATTTCTATATGGCCTGCTGTTGGTTTTTGGATTCCTTCCACCATTTCCACAAAAGTAGTTTTGCCTGCTCCATTCGGTCCGAGCAAAGCAATGGCTTCTCCTTTTTTTACGGATAAACTAACATTATTGACAGCTGTAAAGTTGCCAAACTTTTTAATAATATTTTCTGCTTTTAAAGCAAGCACGTTAGGGATTCTCATTGTACTCATCACGAATGTCCATGTTGTTTGTAATAATTAAATCTGCTCCCCATGAAATCAGTTCTTTTGCTCGATCTAAAGAATCCACTGTCCAAACATGCACAGAGTAGCCCTTCTTTTTCCATTTTGCAATTCTTTTTTTTGTACATGCTTCTTCTGGTGGATGAATAAAGTCAGTGCAAGTAAAATGCCTCAAAAGAGTTTCCCGAAAATCAAAAAACAATCCAGGATTTACAAGAAGGCCAATTCCAATATCCGGCGCTAATTTATGAAATCGGCGTAGCGCAAATGGGTTAAAGCTACTTATAAACACTCGCTTTTCTAATTTGTGTTTTCGAATTAAACGGACAGTTTCTGCTTCTAAACCATGAGATGTATCAAACCAATCTCGTTTTAGTTCAATGTTGGTAATGACCTTTGGTGCTACTTCCTCAAAGTAATGCTCTAAATAGGGGGTTGCTACAAAAATCTCATTTTTAAGATAATCATCCCAATCAATTTTTATGAGATCCGACGAATCTAAATCTTCGAGCCTGCCCTTTCCAGAAGTTGTACTCTCAAGAAGCGGACCGTGAAATAAAATAATTTTATTATCTTTCGTAGCCCGTACATCAAGCTCATGATAAAAGAACCCTTTTTCTGTAGAATGCACAAAAGCAGCAATGGTATTTTCTCCAATTTCCCCTCTTTTACCATAACCACGGTGAGTGGCAAATTTTTCATTCTTACGCCAAGCGGGCATTAATTCCCACGGTTTCCGTGGCTTTCTACACATTAGAGTTCAAAAGCTGCGGATAAGTTCTCTGGAATTTTATCTTCTGATAAAATCTCTTTACAAATGACTTTACCTAACTCTACTCCCGGCTGGTCATAAGGGTTAACCCCATAAAGAGCGGCTAAATATGTTACAAGCCACATCCAAAAAGCCATTTGTTTGCCTAAACTCTCGATATTTGGTGCGGATGCAATAAATTCAATTACGGGTCTATCTTTTTTATCAAGAGCCATTTCAATACTCTTCATTTGAGAATGCAAGATGCGCCATAAACTTTTCCCGCTAGAAATCACCGGATATTCTGGCACAGGAATGCTGTACGCCCCATAAGTATCAACATGAAAAAAAGTATGGATAAATTCATTCGCGCAAGACATGTAGTACTGCAAAACACTGTGCTGGTCTTCTGGACCTTTCGCTGGAACCGGCAAAGCTCGAACAAGTTCGTTCTTGCCAAGAGATTCTGCCCAAAGCTGTACAATCCAGTCCATAAAGGGATGAAATTCCCGGGAATAGCTCCAAAGCACATTTGTATGAAAACCCGAAGTAAAAAGCTTGTAATAAGAAAGAGCCATTTTTTTTGCCGGATTTTCAGCAAATGGAATTTCCGCTTCTAATTTATCTATGGCCTGGTAATAATGTCCTACTAATGTACGAATGTTACCATTTAAAAAAGCTGCAGGCAAAAGTCCTACCGGAGAAATAACACTATAGCGGCCCCCTAAATTTTCGGGAATCAAAAAAGTCTCTTCCCCCTCGTTTTGGATATCTTTGATTTTTTCGGGATGACTTGTTACAAACGTAACCCTGCTTTCGGGAAAAAACTGCCGAAAAAGAGCAAGCATCGTTCTAGATTCTAATGTTGTACCCGATTTTGATACAAAAAGCGCAGCGACCTTGCGATTTTCTAGCTGGTGCAAAACTTGTGCAATGGCTGTTGGATGACTTCCTTCCCAAAAATGCAAAAAGGTTTTTTCCCGACCTATTTGCTCGTGACGAATTACACTTTCTAATGCTTTCGCTCCTAAAGAAGATCCCCCCATTCCAATGACAATCATGTCGGAAATACCATCCGCATGCTGTTTTTGTGCCCAGGCTTCAATTTTATCAAGCAAATCTTTATTGCAGTTTTTTTCGCGAAAAGCCGGTGGATACTTTTGTACACCTTCGTGAAATTTCTCTTCCGCCCACTGTGTTGTTTCGCTACTTGCTGAAAATAAAAATCTTGTATTTGCAGAAACGATAATTTTTCCCATAGTTGTGAATGGAAGTGGTAAAGTCGTTGTA
>RFJE01000170.1 GCA_003695005.1 Candidatus Hydrogenedentota bacterium
GAAAAGAAGTTAGCATGGTATTCCTTCCCGTGGAAATTTACTTTAGCCCTTTCGGGAATCCAATCTCGCGATATAGCCGGACGAGACTTATCCGGTGGGAAACTCGATGCCTTTGCACAGCGAATGTTTGGTGCATGGTATGCCGGAATTTCTCTTGCTATAGCAGGCACGAATTTTATGGAGAACAAGTCAGAGACGGATGGAAAAATATATACGGTAGAAGTAGGAGAGTTTTTTGTGGGTGCATTTGGGGGTTATCAATGGAATTTTGCGTCTCGATTTGCATGGATAAATGAATTTGGGCTAGGCTTAGGTTCAGCATCGGTCATTCAAAAAATGGAGCAACAGACAATCCAAGAAACACAGCATCGTTTTACATGGCTTCGGGTGCGGACAGGATTGGAGTGGATGGCTTTTAAGCATGTTTCGTTTGGAGCTCATTTAGGCAGCTTTATCCAGATGGATAGGAGCAATACTTTGTTAATGTTTGGAGTAGGGGGGCTTTATGCAACATATTTTTTCTAGCCTGATATGGATTTTTTTATTTGGTTTGCAAGCTTGTACGGGAAATTTATATAATCAACTTTCAGATATTGCAGAAGGTAAAGATGGCAAGCTTATCTTTGTTACAAAGTCGAATTTAAATGGAAACCTTCTTGCTGAAGCACAAAATTTCTTTCCGCAATGCTCGGGACTCAGTTTTTCCGAGCAGGCAGCGGATTGTATTTGCCAAGCAGAAGCCGATGCGGCCGGATCTTCTTTTCCTAAAAAAGGGTTAAAATTTCATGCCATGCTTTTTTCCACAGCAGCAGATTTACGTTGCAAAATTCAAGGCATTGATTCCACTGTTTGCGATCCGCTTCAGTCAGATGATATGATTTATGGCTTTCCAACGGGTTTTATTGACTGTGGTCCGGATGGCTGTGCCACTCCTGTTCCACTAGCAAAGAATATTCAAGATTTACTCGCAGGGAAAAACATTTTGCATAGTTTAACGTTTGATAGTCCAGACAACCGAGTTTGGACAGGAGCCAATGGAAATGGAAATTCGTCCGGACAAAATTGTAATGATTGGACTTCGAACCAAGCGACGTTTACCGGTAGTTTAGGTTTCCCGTGGCATACAAATGCCGGTTTTCTAGGCGGCACCGATGCACAAGGATGCGACTTATCGGCACATTTACTTTGCATAGAAGAATTTTAAACGGAATTTGAGTATGAAGTACGAAGTTTATTCTTTGTGGAAATTTTTAGAAAATTCACTGAATTGGAAACAAACCATTAATTCGTATCCACCTTACTTATATTCAGGAATAGAAGTGGTATCGGTTTCCCCTGACTTTCGAAAAATAGAAGTTCAGCTTCATGAACATATATGGAATCGTAATTATGTGGGTGTTCACTTTGGTGGTAGCTTATATGCCATGACAGACCCCTTTTACATGTTCATGCTAATGAAATACTATGGCCCCGACTATATTGTTTGGGATAAGGCGGCCTCGATTGAATTTTTAAAACCTGGGTCAGGCACGGTTTCTGCAGTGTTTGAACTGCATGATTCCGATATTCAAGCCATTTACAAGAAACTCGAAACCAAAAGAAGTTGCGACCATACATTTACAGCCGACGTAAAAAATGAAAAGGGAACTGTGTGTGCTCGCGTTCAGAAGGTATTGTATATAAGGCGACCTAAGCAATAGCGGCTTTCAGGAATTCTCGGTCAAAGGGAAAAATCCGTTGAATCACAGCGGTTCTCGGCGTTTCGCCGAGAACCGCTGAAATCAAATTAAAAATAGGGAAAAAAGGCTCCCTCACCTTTTTCTGCGAAAAAGGTGAGGGATGCTCAAACAGTCCTCCCCCGCACCAAATTTTCAATTTGGTGCGGGGTCCGGAACTGCGCCAAGAAGGCCTTTTTTCCCTTCACCCAGAATTGTTGGTTAAACCATCAAAATTTTTGCAACCAAAAGTTTTCAATCGTGTCCTACAAGTAGCAAATAAAAAGGAGATTTTATGAATGCTACTATGACCGGGCGAGTTCCTTTAGCAAAAAGGAGTCCGAAATCTACTTCGAAAACAAAAGAAGAAAAACGAGAAAATAATAAGAAATTTAAGCATGCGAAATTAAAGACAAAAGAAAATACGCGGTATAAATTTCGTTGGACGCAAATTCCCTTTTTCTTAATTCACTTATTGCCGCTTGGTGCTTTTTTTACCGGTGTCCATGTCGCGGATGCTATTTTTTTAGCTGTCTTTTATTTTACCGGAATGTTTTTTGTAACAGCAGGCTATCACCGTTATTTTAGTCACAAGACATATAAGCTCAATCGTTTTTGGCAGTTTATCTTTGCGTTTATGGCACAAGCGACTGCTCAAAAAGGTGTGCTTTGGTGGGCATCGCATCACCGTACACACCATAAGTATAGCGATACCGATTATGATATTCATTCTGCCAAAAAATTAGGTTTCTTTTATTCACACTTAGGATGGATTTTAAGCGACGACCATGAAGAAACAGATTATGACCTTGTAAAAGATTTAGCCAAATATCCAGAGCTCGTATGGCTTAATAAGCATCCATTAATTCCTGCATGGATTGTAGGTATTACAGCTTACTTAATTGGCGGAGCATCGATGCTATTTTTTGGTTTTTTTCTAGGACTTGTCCTTTTATGGCACGGCACATTTACGATTAATTCTTTAACACACATGTTTGGTAAGCAGCGATATGTTACGGGCGATGAATCGAGAAACAATCCTTTCTTTGCACTCATTACACTCGGCGAGGGATGGCACAATAACCATCACTTTTTCCAAAGCTCAACGAGGCAGGGATTCTTTTGGTGGGAATTTGACATTACTTACTATATTTTAAAACTACTTTCATGGGTTGGCATTGTAAAGAAAATGCGTCCTGTTCCTGATCATATTAAATATGCTCATATACGAGAGCCAGAAAAATACAGTGCCAAACTTCGAAACGAGAAAAATCAATCATAAGGATGGGGGACACCCCCCTCCTAA
>RFJE01000171.1 GCA_003695005.1 Candidatus Hydrogenedentota bacterium
CCTGTCAATGCGGCTAATTTTTTACGCATTTTTTCGTATGTCTCAAAATCCCCTTTTCTTTCTGCGAGTTGCATTAAAAGAGCAATTGCACGTTTATGATTAGGATTCTTTTTCAGTACTTCATGCAGAATTTTCTCGGATTTATCTACATGTAAATTAATGGCATAAGCATACGCTAAATTGTATAAAAAGCGGGCATCTAATTCTTTCCCTTTTCTCTGCTTAATCTCATACGCTTTTTCTAAATGAGAAAGTCCCTCTTCTTCTAGCTTTGCTGGAATATCCGAAAGTCCAGCCATTTCCTGAGCAGCATCACTATTAGGAAAGCGGCTTAAAGCAGTGTGAGCTAAATCCCGTGCTTCTTCTAATCGAGATGCTTTTAAAAAAGCTTTTACGGTTTTGCTAAAAGATTCCGGTAATGTCTTCGTTTCTAATAAAAAAGCTTTATATTGCCAAAAGGCATTTTTTTCTAATGGATCCCCTTGATCGAAGATTTCGGCTAGTTTGTTACGAAATTGCTTTAAGCCCTCTCTATAAAGAGCTAATCTTTTTTCTTGCGGAATTTTAGAAGCCAATTGAATCCAATTTTCCATTGCTTTTCGGTTGTATAAGCCATAACGTTTTATTAAGCTTGTGTATAATGCTAAAGCTTTTTCTGCCTTTTTCTCTCGAACGGATACATAAAAATCTTTTAGCATAACGGGATATCCCGGATTTAAAGTACACTCATTTTCCTGATATTTCGCACAAATTTGATGGAAAGCTTCCTCAAATTTTGGCATCTTAAGTAAAAGGTTTCGGATCATAGGAAAGGTATTCCTTTTTTGCCCTTCTTGCCACTCTATTGTGGTTTCCCTAAGTTGATCAAAGGAAGCAGGATGATTTTTTCCGTCCGATTTAAAAAGTTGATGGTTATAGCAAGGCTCTAATGAGAGCATTCCTAATAGCAATATAGGAACGAAAAAGCTCATAGTATAATATCGGCAAAAAACAAAGTAATATGTAATGACTTCTAAACCGAAAATATTCTATCCTATGCGAATCTTACTAGTAAGTATATTTCTCCTTGTAAAAGGAATCTCCGGCATTCCTCTATTAAAATCGCTAAGTTATTCCAATCCAAATTTAATGCAACTACGCGATGAAGTGAGCCAAAATATAGAAAGATGGAGAAATCATAAGCCAATTTTTTTAAAATGGAGAAAATATCGTATTCGCAAAGGAGATAATTTTTTTAAGGTCATGGCAAAAACAAACTTAAACCATGAAACCATTGCTTCTGTGAATCGACTCGCCTCGTACTGGGACTTAAAACCCGGAGATGTTTGGATCATCCCGAATATGCGAGGAATTGCGAGATACGGAAAAAAAGCAGATTTAGCAAAAACCTTTCGAACTTCCATTGCCTCTATTTTCCCCGTACCCGGACAAAAAGGTCTTTACTTTATTCCCGGTATGCGGTTTGAAAAACTAGAGCGTAAATTTTTAAGTGGGCAAGCCTTTATTCGACCGGTATCCGGCAGGCTCTCTTCGAACTATGGAATTCGCAAAGATCCCTTTACAAAAAAATCAGAATTTCATAGAGGCATTGATATTGCATGCCCTTTAGGAAGTAAAGTAAAAGCTGCTGCATCGGGAAGAGTGATTTTTACCGGATGGAAATCGGGGTATGGCTATACAGTTATTTTAGAACATTCCGCAGGCTATCGTACTTTATACGGTCACTTAAAAAAAATTCTCGTAAAAAAAGGACAAAAAGTAAAACAAGGAAACGTGATAGCTCTTTCCGGTAAATCCGGCAAAGCTACCGGACCACATTTGCACTTTGAAGTGCTGCGCAAAGGTCGGCGCATTAAACCTCATTTTGTTGGTTAAAAGGTCTTTACTCATTATTTCTATTTTTAGTATCGTCAAAGGAAAATGGTGCGAACACTTTACTTCCATTTTGCTGGTTTTCTTGGCCGAATAACCATTAACTTTATTGGCACTTTAGGACGATGGGGACAATTTTGCGGCGAAATTTTACGAGCAAGCATTACCGACAAATTTCGCTTTAAAAAAGTAATTCGTGAAATTTATATTATTGGAGTAGAATCCTTAAGTATTATTTTACTAACTGGTTTTTTTACAGGGATGGTGCTCGGGCTGCAAGGGTATCATACTCTTAAGAAATTTGGTTCGGAAGGAGCGTTGGGAGCTGGTGTTATTTACACGCTTTTAAGTGAATTAGCGCCGGTTTTATCTGCTCTTTTAATTACAGGGCGGGCAGGATCTTCCATGGCCGCTGAAATTGGAGTGATGCGCATTTCCGATCAAATCGATCAATTAGATTGCATGGGAATTAATGTGTATGGCTTTTTGTTAACACCTAAGTTTTGGGGAAGCATACTAAGTGTGCCAACGCTCACCTTGCTTTTTTCGTTTGCAGGTGTTTGGGGAGGCTGGTTTGCTGGCGTACGCTTACTAGGAGTTAGCGAAGGTTCGTACTTTAATTCCATGATGAGTACGATTGATGCACAGCTCATGCGCATGCTTATCATTAAGTCTTTTGTGAATGCAGCCTTAATTATGACCATTGCTAGCTTTCATGGATTTTGGGTGCATGCTCGTAAAGAGCAAGGTAGCTCTGCCGTATCGCGTAGCACTACGGCTGCGGTAGTACATGCATCTGTCTTTATCTTAATTTTTGACTATTTGCTCACTTCGGTTTTATTATGAAAAAGCAAGCGGCTATTGAATTAAAAGATATTGTAACGCAATTTGGAAATCAGGTTGTTCATGATAGGGTCAGCATTCGCATCAACAAAGGAGAAATTCATGTAATTGTTGGACCAAGTGGGGTGGGGAAAACAGTACTTCTTCGTTACATGCTTGGTTTAGCAAAGCCTGTGGAAGGCCATGTTTTTATCGATGGAGTGGATATTACAAAACTTTCTAAAGCACAAATGCTAAAAGTGCGCGAAAAGTTTGGGGTTGTATTTCAAAGTAGTGCCCTTTTAGATTCCATCAATGTTTATGATAATGTTGCCTTACCACTACGCGAAAAAACAAAATTGAGTGAAAATGAAATTGCACAAATTGTGGAAAAACATTTAAAAGCGGTAGGACTTCCCGATGGCTGGCATAAATTCCCTTCGCAACTGAGTGGTGGAATGAAAAAAAGAGTCGCACTAGCGCGTGCACTCACGCGAGACCCTGAAATTATTTTATTTGATGAGCCAACAACAGGCTTAGATCCTGACCGGAAAAATAGTATTTATGCTATGCTAAGAGACCTGCATAAAAAATTAGGCTTTACAGCAGTCATAGTAAGTCATGATATTCCAAAAATTTTTCATATTGCACACAGGTTGTCGATTTTATATAATGGTAAAATGAAATCGGGAATTCAACCAAAAAACTATCATAAATTAAAACATCCGTGGGTAAAAAAAATAATGGAAAGTGAGTTTGAAAAATGAAAAAGTTTACAAAAGAAGAAATTATTACAGGCAGCTTTTTAC
>RFJE01000172.1 GCA_003695005.1 Candidatus Hydrogenedentota bacterium
ATCCAAACTAAAAAAAGCATTTCGTAAAGAAAAAGCCGAAAAAGATGTTCATATTGAACTGCCACCAAAAGATGTGTCGGACTCTATTTTAGATGCTGTAAAACCAAAAATTCTAGAAAAAACGGACTCTTCTTCCAAATAATATTCTTACTCCAGAAAGACCAAAAAACTCTCTACCCATTCAAGGCAACAATATGGCGTTTCGCCATATTGTTGGTTATTCTTCATGTACCTTATAGGTTTCAAAATCTTCTCGGTTAACTACATCGAGTAGCTCATAAATACGGACAGGCTCATGCTTCCCTTTTACACGAATTAAATCAAGCTCACGAGCATACACTTTATCTTTTACCCGCTCGTATGTGTATTCAGAAATAATAATCCGCGTTTTATAAACTTTGTTGGTTCCTTCTAATCGGCTACCAAGGTTAATCGTATCGCCCATCACTGTATAGTCCATACGGTGAGAAGAACCCATATTTCCTACAACGGCATCCCCTGTATTGAGACCAATCCCAATATCAATCGGTGGCTTGCCTTCGGATTTCCACTTTTCTTGTAGAACCTGTAACTCTTCGATTTGCTTTAAAGAAGCTAAACATGCCAAATAAGGATGATCGGGATTGTGAACAGGCGCTCCCCAAAAGGCCATAATGGCATCCCCCATATACTTATCCACCGTACCTTTATACATAAGTACAATTTCTGTCATTGTGGATAAATATTCATTTAATAAAGAAACCAACTCTTCCGGATTTAAGGATTCAGAAATGGTGGTAAACCCACGGATATCCGAGAAAAATACAGTAATTTCTTTCTTTTCTCCTCCAAGCTTTAATGATTCCGGATTCGCTAAAAGCTCATTGACTACGTCTTTCGACACAAATTTAGAGAATGTACTTCGAATATATTTTACATTTTCTTCTTCCGTTAAACCACGATACGCAACAATGGCAATCGTTACGAGAGCCATTTCAATGTAAGGTGTAAAAAAGATATGCACATAGTTTAAGGAGTTAAATACAAAGAAAACTTCTACAAGGAAAGCCACTGCAAACACCGATACAATGCCCATGGCTTTTCCTAAAGAAACTCGAGGAACAATTAAGCCTACAAAAAGACCGATGAAAATATAAATTAAAAAGTTCACCCAATCTTTGGCAAAGTAAATAAAATCTTGCTGTAAAATTGTATTTAAAGCATTGGCGTGATGACCAATACACGCCATATCTCCGAAAGGCGAAGTATGAATATCTTTAGCAACCCCTGTTGCATAGTACATGGCTACGAGTAAAATTTTATCTCGGAAATAATCCGGATTGCTAAACCCATAATCGCCACGCTCCGAAGAAGCAATATCTACAAACGATTCCGCAGGGAAAGACCATGGTCCGCCAATAAAGTTAATATACATAAAACCTTCTTCGTCAATAGGAATGATAATAGTTCTTTTTTCGTTTGGTTTTACCATTACATCTTCTGGCTCGCCGGTTACACCAATTTGCACTTGCTTCTTTGGAATATTCATGAGTTTAATATAGCTACCTAGTTTTACTTCAACATCTTTTGTAACATCAATGCCATAATAACGACAAACGAGCATTAAGTCAATGGATGGATACAATTTACCACGCCACTTAATAACAAGGGGCATTTTTCGGTTTACTCCCCTTTCATTCTTACGAATATTTGCAAATCCCATTCCCTTTAAAACTTTCCCAATTCGTGCAATGGGTGGTTCCGGATGATCTACCCATTCCTGTGCCGTCATATAGGGAGTGGGGACAACATTTTGGATGACATACTTATTTAAATATTTTAATCGCTCTTGCATCCAATCCGACTCAAGGATGCGTGGATCCATCGGACTCGTCTCAAACGGGTAGTCCACAACGACCTTGCCATTTTTCTTCATTTCTGTGCTTAAATAAGCACGAGCTTTTTTAATTTGCGCTTTTGTTAGCGTTATATTTTTTCCGGTCGCTTGTGCTTGTAAAATTTGATATTGCAAACTTTCGGCGAGTTCGCGCAAACCATAATTATCCTTACTTTCATCTAAAAAGAAAATATCGAACATGACTGTGTTTAATTTAGAACCTTCCATCGCCTGCAAAAGTTTTGCATAATACTTCCATGAAAAAGGATAACCTTCATAAGCATTTACTGTCTGTTGATCGATTCCGATAATTTGTATGGCTTTATGGGCACGGGGATTTGGCTCATACAAAGACACCCCTGCATCAATATTTTTTGCTTGAATTTGACCTGCGGATAAACGAAAGCGGGCATCAATCGAAAATTCTTCAATTGGCTCAAACAAACCAACAATATGCGTTAAAATAAAGAGCAAGCTAATGACAACTCCAAGCGTAAGTCCCACGACTTTGTGTCTATCCGCGCCAAAATAATTAACAATTTTTAAAATAACAAAAATTAAAAAGACAAAGCCGATGATAGCGAGCGAGATCGCTAACAAAAGAAAATCCGCTAATGTTGGCATTGAGCCTAAATCAATTATCGATAATAAAATATATCCTACAATTCCCCATCCAATTGTGTAATAGGAAACAAGGGCTGTATCAGATATAGCTGGTGGCCTTTCTTCGGGCTTCTCAAAAGTAGAAATGGTTAGTAAAATATGAGAAAAAACTCCTGCATTGCCTACAAGAGCTAAAATATAACAGATACTTTCACCAAATAAAAAGCCTTTTACTGGAAAAGAAAGTACTGTAAAAAATAAAAAGTATAAAATGCCAATACCGGAAAAAACAAGGACATAATAAACAACCCATTTGCTTCTTCGGAGAATCATCGGAAGAAAAAGTCCGTAAAAATATAAAGCAACTAAACCACTCCAAGAAGAAGCACTATCGGAAAAATGGACAAGAAATGCCGCTATAATCGGTGCTAAAATAGCAAGAGCATACGAAACATATAAAAATATTTTGTTTTTTACAAATTGTTTGACTGCACTCATACACAAAGATAATACAGCGCCACTCCGTAGCAAGAATTTTTTTGCCCTATTTTTAGTATGTAGCCCGCGATACGGCGTCTCGCCGTACCGCGGGCTACATAGCACTCTCTAATCGAGATGCAGTTACACGCTTATTTTCAAAGGCTTCTGTATTCGAAGGGTCTGCTTCTAAAGCACGATTAAAATCATCGAGAGCTTTCATATAAAGACCTTTGCGGTAAAATAAAATTCCCCGCATGGTGAGTGCTTTAGATAAAGTCTCTTTATCCGGTGATAACTGAATTAAAGCAGTAAGCTCTTCTTCGGCTCGCTGCTCTGCTAAAATTCCCCCTTTTTGGATTAACGCTTTGGCAAGTAAAAGTCTTGCTTTTGCAGAACGAGGTTTTAAAGCGATGGCCTTTTCAATATTGGGTAAAACTAAATCCGCCGGCATATTATCTTTTAATTGGGTAGAAGCTAAATATAAGTATGCATTAAAACGAGTAGAATCCGTAATGGCTTTTTTTGCTGCTTGCTCAAAATACTCAATGGCTGTGGAATAAGCTTCTCGTTTTAAGTAAATCATTCCTAGTTTTAAATAAACTTCTCCCTTTTTATCTGGCTTTAAGAGAGGACTTTCTAAGGCTCGCTTGTAAAGCTCTTCGCTAGCGGAATAAAAAGAAAGTTTATACTGTAAATCGGCCAATGCCAGCAGCACATGGATATTATCAGGATTTATATTTAAAGCTTCCTTGTACAACTGAATGGCTTCACTTTCTTTACCGGCTAATACCTTGCTCTCTCCAAGAGCGACAAGAGCATCTTCATTCGTCGGGTCTAAATCATACGCTTTGCGATAAGCATCTTCGGCTTGCTCAAACTTTCGCAGAGCTGTGTACACTTTTCCGAGAGCAAAATATGCTTGCGATTTTTTTGCGGTGGACGCTGTTAATTCCAATAACTTCTTTAAATGCCTTTCTGCCTCTTCGTACTTTCCACGAGAAATTGCAATATCGGCTGCAAGCATTCGGATATCCGGATTCGAAGGAAAATCAATTAAAGCCATTTGCAAAAGGTGATAGCTTTTTTGCTTTTGTCCAAGTTCATCATATAATTTAGCAACATACAACAAAACTTTCGGGTCTTCTGTTTTTGCCGTTGGTTTTTGTTCTAACACAGCAAGTGCTTCTTGCGGCTTACCTGCTTTAGCATAAAGCAATGCAAGGTTATACCGGTATTTTAAATTTGAAGGGGCTAAAGCAACAGCTTTTTTCATATAATAAATGGCATTTTCTAAATCGGCTCTATCATCCGTGGCAAACAAGATAGCTAACTGTGCTGCTGCTTTTGTAGCAATTTCCCCCTCTTTTTGCTTTTCATAAGCCGACAAAAAAGCAGCTTTCGCTTCGGCAATTTTACCTTGCTTTTTATACACAAGACCTAAATTATACAATGCTAAAGGGCTATCTGATTTTTCGCCAACATCTTCTAAAATCTCACCTGCTTTTGAATAACGTTTTAAATCATACTCAATCGCTCCTTGTAAAATACCTGCTTCCGCTGCATTCGGGTTAATTTCTTTGGCCTGCTCTAAAACTTTTAATGCTTCTTCAAAATCTCCACGATGACGCAAAGCAAGAGCTAAATTATAAAGAGCATAGTAATTTTTCTCATCGAGCTTAACCGATCTACGTAAAAAATCAATTGCTCGTGTAAACTTGCCTTGGCTATCGGCCATAATACCACGATACATATACGCAAATGATTTTACAGGGTTTGGCTTGGTACTCTCTACAATGTCTGTAAAAATTTCATCTGCTTTTTTTAAAAAACCTGCCTTATACATGCGAATTCCTTCGGCAAGCTGTGCATCCGCAGGCACAGACACGGGATAAGCATACTCCGCAGCAGGCTTATCTGCCGAATGAAGTTTCGATGCTTTTGGAGTTTCTTTTTTCGATAAGTAAAAATAAGCAGCAGCTCCTGCTAATAAAAAGACAAATAAAAGAATAAGCGAAAACCAAAGCCAACGAAAAGAAGATGTTTCCATAACAATTGGATTTTTATCTTCTTCGATATATGTAATATGATTTTTAGCCATTTTTTTAAATATCGGCTTCTATTGAAATTCCTGAATGATTCCTTGCTTAAAATCTTTATGAATTCTATCCAGCAAGCCATTTACAAACCGTTTTGCATCTTCTTCGTCATACTTTTTAGCAATGCGTACCGCTTCGTCAATAATAACCGCAGGGGGCACATTGCGATAACGAGAAAGCAATTGGTAAATTGCAGTGCGCAAAACCGCCTTCGTAACATGAGAAATTCTTTCTAGTGCCCAATGCTCCGAGTACTGTTTAATAAGACGATCAATTTCGGACAAGTGATTTAATGTACCTTCTAGAATCTCACTTGCCATTTTTGCTTCTTCTTCGGGCAAAGTAAAGTCAATCCACTTAAACTGTTTTAAGTCTTCCACGGGAACGGGATGAAATTGTGTTTGGAAAACTGCCTGCATTGCTACAATGCGGGCACGGTGTCTTTTCATATTCCCGCAGAATGATAGAGTGATAGGGTTTCGAGCAAAGACAAAGCAGCTTCCTTCCCCTTATTACCATATTTTAATCCCGATCGATTCAACGCTTGCTCAATGGTATCGGTAGTAAGAACTCCAAAAGCAATTGGCTTTTTATATTCAAGGGAAACTTTACTAATTCCCGTAGCAGCTGCCGATGCAACATAATCAAAATGAGGCGTTTCTCCCCGAATTACCGCGCCTAATGTGACGATTCCATCGGCTTTCTTTGCTTCCAAAACACGAGCACAAGTTACAGGAATTTCATACGCACCTGGTACCCAATAAACATCAATATCTTCGATCTCCGCTTGCTGCAATGCTTCCAGTGCCCCTTGCAAAAGTTTTTCTGTAATCATGGAATTAAATTCCGACACTACAATGGCAATGCGATACTTTGTACTTCCTCTCGGCACCTGCGCCTTATACTCATTCATAGTAGTCAAATAAGGGATAAGAGTCTGTGCGTCAACTGTGGCAGAGATTCTGATAGACTGTAAGCGAGGCTTGGCTTAAGTTCTTGCCAATCATCGCTTCAAAATTCTAGACAGGCAATTTTATTTTATGCTTATGGTTGCATGAAATTTTGGAAATTTGGTTATTATATTTTTTGGTTACTCGTCAGTTGCAATTTTATGTATGGAGCAGAAAAGATAGAGCGTTATTCTTTTTCTGTTGGCGGGGGATTTGGTATGGCTGGGATTATGCAATCCGATGTTCCGACGAGTCTGATTTATGGTAGCCATTGGACTTTAGCCTTTTCCAGTGAAAGGTTTTTTACAGAACAGATAAGTTTAGCTTTCCAGGTAAGTGGTGCCATTCGGCAAAAAGGATACAGTGTTTCTTATAAAAATACTAACCCACGAGTAATATTGACCTATGCCTTATTAGAGCCTGCTATTTATTCTCGTGTTTATTTTCAGAAAAACTATTTTGCACAATTAGGAACTGGAATTTTTTATGGCACAAGAATAAAGCTTTCGACGTATGATACAACCATTTCAAAAGAAACTTTAGAAAGCCGTTACAATAAAACAGATGCAGGTTTTTTATTTCATTTTTTTGTTGGTCGTAAGTTATTTTCGTCTTTTTATTTACTTGCTGGATTAGAAGCAGAATATAGTTGGACAGATGTGCTAACAACTAAAGTAGAAGACTATCAAAATTATTCTTGGAATTTTACCATAAAAGCAGAGGTATTTTTCTTATGAGATTTCAGACAATAGTGGCCATGATACTGTTATATTGTTTTGTGTTTTTAGTGTCCAATTGTTGGAGTGATATTGCTTGTGCTGATAAAGAAGTTGCCTCTAAAACAACGACTGCCTCAAACCCGCAGAAAACGTATACGGGGACTTTAAATATTTTAGAGAGTGATATTACTGAATTATTTCAGACGGGAAAATCTTTTAATACAGTAGTACAGGTAACACAAGCTCAAACAATAACTGAGAAGATTTATATAAGGAAAGTAGAAGATGATAATGGTAAATGTGTTGGTGGCGAAGATATTCCACAGGATTTAAGCTTCGAACAATATGACGAATTACTTTCATCGAACAAATATTCTGACTTGTACAAAGAAACAGAATCAGAAAATGATAGTAAGTTTGCGATTGCTTTTAGTGCAAATGGAATACTTTCTACCAATTTATTTCCAACTGATTTTTTCCTAGGCCCTTCAAAGCTCGATAAGTTTACAGAAAGCCTGCATTACAACCAAGTAGAGTATATTTTTCGAATTCAAAATTATTCAGAGTTACAGTGGTATGATTTTGACATTATTGAGATGAATTTACTACTTGATAGTGCACGTGCAAGATTAAGCAATTTAACTTTAGTCACACAATGACTTGACGAACCGTACAAATAATCATGACTGGTGTATGCTTTTTGGAGAATTTTTAGTTGCAAAAAACATTATTCGACCCGAAGATGTGGAAGAAGCTTTAGCCATTCAAAAAGCACAACCAGAAGTAAAGTTTGGAGAAGCTTTAGTTACTTTAGAGCTTTTTGATTATGATAAGCTCACTATTTATATTCAGCAATATATAAAAGAAGCAGGTGCTGAATTATCCGAAATTGAAACGTTATTATCGCAAGAGCAAGCAGATGCCCTCATTCGATCCTTACAAGATCAGGGATAATTTTCCTGTTCTTTTGCCCGAAGAAGCAGCTCGATGGGATACAATCTCCATTGAGAAGTATCAGGTTTCTTCTAAAATACTCATGGCTAATGCTGCTTTATCGGTCTTCCAGCATATTCGCCGTAAAGATTGGTTTTTATCTACAAAAGAATTTCATTTTTTATTAGGTCCGGGAAATAACGGGGGAGATGGATATGCTCTTGCTTATTACATGGCTACCTCTTTTTATGCTATGCGTACTTTACCGCGTATCATTCTATGGGAGCTAAAAGAGACACCCTCGAACGATGGATCTTATTTTAAAAACTTACTTTTGCAAATTCCGAATATTGAGTGGAAAAAGCTTGAACATTTTTGTAACGAGTTTCAGCTAGAAGATAAGCACACTGTAATTATCGATGCTCTTTTTGGCACAGGTTTTTCTAGAGAAATCCAAGAACCGATAGCAAGCTGTTTACAGCATGCTAATAAAAGCAAAGCTTATCGCATAGCCATGGATATTCCTAGTGGTGTTTTTGGTAATGGCAATTTTTTTTCTCACGAAGCTTTTTTAGCACACGAGACTCATACCTTCGGATCGTACAAAATAGCTCATCTGTTAGAACCCGGGATTTTATATGCAGGAAGAGTATATGTTCACCCCATTGGTTTTTTTTACAAGGAGACGGATCCGGAATTTTCTTTTTTAAGTCGAGGCAAGATCTTAAAAAAAACTTCGTGGAAAAAATCACGGGATCTATCCGCTCATAAATACCGTTCCGGAAAATTAATTTTACTTGGTGGATCAACAGGAATGGAAGGTGCTGCCATTTTAGCAGCGAAAAGTTTTTTAAAAGCCGGCGGGGGAATTGTTCGTCTTTTTTCCGAATCACCAACAACCAAGCAAGTCTTAAAAGATTTTCCTGAAATCATGATTCGTTCAGGAAATCCTGATGATCTATGTGAGTTGGCTTTATCCGAATTAGAGCAGTCTGCACAAAGCACTTCCCTTTTAATTGGTCCGGGATTAGGTTTTTTCCCTAATGAAACTTTTTGGAACAAGCTTTCGAAGACACTTGGCAAAAAAGCTCTTATTTTAGACGGTTCTGTTTTAAATGAATCTTTGAGCACGATGGCAACTTATTTTTCATCGGATATGCGCATTTACATGACGCCTCATGCAGCAGAAGCTTCCCGTCTTTTGCGACAAAAAATTATGAATATAAGGGAAGCAGCTCTTTCTATTTGTAAGAACTTTAAAGCCGATGTATATATAAAAGGACCGGGGGGAATTGTTGTTCAAAAAGAGTCCCTGCCAAAAGAAATATATGTAAATTCCAAATTAAGCAGACTTGCTGTGGCAGGAACGGGGGATGTTTTTGCAGGTTTGTTAGCCTTTAGTGCCATTCACGAAGTAGATGTTTGGCAAGCTACTTTTTCTCGGTATTTTGCGGCGGCAAAAAAGGCAGGCGAAAATTTAACGCCGTCAGATTTGATAAACCATATATAGAAAGGGGAATAAAATAAACTTCTTTCCCTTTACATAGGCAGTATAAATTTTCTCGCTGCCTTTTAGAAAGTTTATGTTCAGAAAAAAGCTTTGTAACCGATTTATGTCCATACGTAAGATGAATTGTATATTGC
>RFJE01000173.1 GCA_003695005.1 Candidatus Hydrogenedentota bacterium
AAGCAGCATTGATAGCAGAAGATGTACTTACTAAATTATATTTTTTTTCGTAATTCGTATTCACAGTATCCCAAAGAAAAATAGGGACACTTTTACCAAAATCATAGTCTAAAGGTGGCGTAAATTGGATAAGACAATTTGAAGTAGAAGGATCATTAGTAATTTGCCGTGGTATATTATCAAAGAGATATTCAAAATAATCGTTTTGCTGAAAATTTGCACAGGATGCTAATTCTATTTGTGATGTATTGCCATCATAAGTGCTGTTTGTATCTGTGCCATCGGCAGTATATACAATTTCCGAGGGTAAATACTTAAACACATTTGTTTTACTCTCCCCCGTTTTTAAGGTTATATTTCCGGCAACACTCCCTGCGCTCGGGCTTGTGCTCCATTCAATGGCAGATGTGCTTGCGGTCGTATCACTTAAAGCTGTGACAGCCTCATCATAATACAAATACAAGCCAACACTTCCATCTATAAAAATCAAATTATTTTTTAATGAGCTCGGATCTGCTGTTGATGCACTCTCATAAATACCTCGAGCAGAGAAACCTCCGGAATTTAAAAAGAAGATATTATTCGCAATTTCTGCCCCACTCGCACTAACAACAAAGGATGTTCTGGAACCACCACTACCTCCATCAAAAACATTGCTGAAAATCAAAATGTTGCAACTGCTACCCCAACAATTAATTCCATCGGAAGTAGGGCTAGATCCACCATGAATAAGATTTTGATGGATAATAGCCGAAGATTCAAACATAACAATACCATGAGAATAAGTATTGCCGAGTCCTCCCGCAATTTTATTATGTGAAATGATTCCAGAAGCCGAGTAATTATAAACTCCATAGCTCGTTGGCGCACTTCCGCCAGTAATTTCATTTTCTCGGATGATAGGATAAGACGTAGAACCATTTGAGTAAACTCCGTAAGAAAGACCAGCAGAATCACCCCCATGAAGTATATTTTTTTCAATTAGCGGCGAGGCAGCACCATTATATATTGCATAGGACTTGCTAGTACCTTTTCCTCCATAGACATTGTTCTCTCTCACTGTTGTGCTTGAATACCGATTATAAATTCCAATAGAAGTAGAGCTGCTCGATCCTGCAACAATTGTATTTTTTTCAATCATAGGATTTGATGAGCTTACATAAATTCCATTGGAAGTAACCCCATCACTTGCTATTAAATAATTGTCCTTAACTAACAAGTTTGCATTTGAATCTTGGATGAAAATTACATAGTTATCGCTTGTCGTTGCTGTACTCGTTACATAAAAACCTTCGAAAATCGTCTGATCTGTTACTCCGGTTATCGTAATGGCTGCAATACTACTGCTTTCTACTTTCGTATAATCCCCACTTGACCTTTGCCATGTGGTATTATTATAACCGCCATATAGCAAATCTCCTGAAGTTAAAAAAATAGTTTCTTTATATGGAACAGAATTCGATGAATCTCGTTTTGCGACGAAAACTTTTAAGCTTAAATCCTGAGCCTTTTTTAGCGCCACTTTTATGGTATGGAAAGCACGATTTTTTGTTCCTCTTGTATCCTCGATACCATCACCATCGGTATCCTCGTTACAGGAAGAGTTGGAGGCAGGGCAATACACATAAACCGCATCCTGAAAAGAATTAAACCCTGCTTCACTATACTGATTTTCTGTTGAGTTGCTCGCTCTAACACGCCAGCGATAAGAAAAAGCTTCCGGCACGACTATTTTTAAACTATTCTCATTTCCTGACACACGAAATGGACTTCCTTCAACAATATGATTTTGAGAATTCGCAAATGGATCGGAAGAACCATCATCCTTTACAATCTCTACAGTATAGTAAACAGCTCCTCCGCGAGCTTCCCATACAAGAGAAATAGAGCTACTAATTCCGACAATATCAGTATTATTCTTTGGTGCAATTATTTCTGGCGGCGAAGGATCATAATTTCCCCACTGTCCATTTAAAAAATCTTTTCTAGATGTTTTTGCGCAGAAGCTAACCAACACCAATACGCCTAGAATAAAATTATGTAAAACACGCTTGTTCCCCATAATTGCCTCACACTTTTTTAGGGAAATGAGCAAATAAGCCAAGATGAGATTACATAATTAATAAGAAAAAATTACTTACACAAACCCTAACTTGTACTATATTAAATTATTTTGGTTTTCTGTCAAGGAAATTAAGTTTTTCTGATGATTGGCACGAGCAGCAATTCTAGGTGAAGGGAAAAAAGAGTCTGTGCCGCATTGAAGCGTCCCGTGGATGCCAACAGGATATTGGCGCACAAGCTCAAAAGTCTGCTCGGCGCAGCTTAAGCATCCCAATCCACATTACAGGTGCAAAATAAATTCCTATCCCCGTATACATTATCTACCCGAGAAACGAATGGCCAAAATTTATTTTCTACAACTTCTTGTGCAGGGTAGGCCGCTTCCTCTCGTGAATAAGGATGCGACCAATTATCGGAAGCTATTTCATCTGCAGGGTGTGGTGATTGCTTAAGCGGATTATCTTGCTTATCCCATACTCCGATCGAAATTTTTTCAACCTCTTTTGCAATAAGGTCCATAGCTCGAATAAACCGATCAAGTTCTTCTTTTGGCTCGCTCTCTGTTGGCTCGATCATCATCGTGCCTATAACAGGCCAGGACATGGTAGGGGCATGAAAGCCATAATCCATTAAGCGTTTCGCAACATCTTCCACTTCCACTCCTTTCTTTTTAAGCTGCCGTAAGTCTAAAATAAGCTCATGAGCCACACGCCCATTCTCCCCACGAAATAAAATCGGGTAAATGGATTCTAATTTTTCCGCAAGATAATTTGCATTCAGGATTGCCACCTTAGTAGCTTTTTCTAACCCATCACTACCAAGTAAAAGAATGTAAGCATACGAAATCCATAAAATAGACGGACTACCAAAAGGGGCGGCTGCCACAGCTTTTACATTTTCCTCATCAAATAAATACTCCTGTGTAAAGCGATGGCCCGGTAAAAACGGCGCTAATTTTTCCGTAACAAAAATTGGCCCCATTCCTGGCCCACCGCCTCCATGCGGAATAGCAAATGTTTTATGCAAATTTAAGTGGCAAACATCAGCTCCAATTTTGGCGGGGGAAGTTAACATTACTTGCGCATTCATGTTTGCCCCATCCAAATAAACAAGTCCTCCGGCTTCATGGACAAGGTCACACATTTGAGTAATGCTAGTTTCAAACACTCCGTGCGTAGAAGGATATGTAATCATAAAGGCTGCAAGCTCATCTTTATATTGGTTGCATTTATTAGCTAAATCTTCTATATCTACATTTCCATTTTTATCGCACTTGACGACCACTACTTTGGAGCCTGCCATAACCGCGGAAGCTGGATTGGTACCATGTGCAGAAGACGGGATTAAAGTTACTTTCCGTTGCGTATCTCCTCGACTTGCATGGTAGTCTAAAATAGTACATATTCCGGCAAGTTCACCCTGCGCACCACTATTTGGCTGAAAGGAATAGGCAGAAAAACCTGTAATAGAAAGAAGCATCTTTCCTAATTCTTGAATCATTTTATAGTAACCCTTTGCAAACTCGGGCGGAGTAAAAGGGTGAATATTTTGAACCTCCGGCCAGCTAAGCGGTAACATTTCGGCAGCTGCATTTAGCTTCATGGTACAAGATCCTAATGAAATCATGCTATGAGTTAAAGATAAATCCCGATTTTCTAGTTTTTTCAGATAGCGCATCATTGCAGTTTCGCTATGATAGCGGTGAAACACATCGGCTTGTAAAAAACTAGACTTCCGATGAAAAGAGTCCGGAATCCCCGATTCACCCTCTGCATCTGTAAGAC
>RFJE01000174.1 GCA_003695005.1 Candidatus Hydrogenedentota bacterium
GAATTAGAAGTGGATGATTCAGATGCAGAAATGGATACGGAAATCCAAAAAATGGATACGCTAGAAGAAATTGAACAAAAATACGATGCAGATTTAGCTTAAACTTACGAAAAGGAAATAACAATGGATGCAGCAAAAATAAAACAATTACGAGATATGACATCGGCAGGCATGCTTGACTGTAAAAAAGCATTAGAAGAAGCCGGTGGCGATTTAGAAAAAGCAGCGGAAATTCTACGAAAAAAAGGAATTGCAAAAGCGGTTAAGAAAATGGGGCGCGAAGCTGCCGAAGGTGGTATTTTCGCATATATTCACCATAACAATAAATTAGGTGTGTTGCTTGAGTTAAACTGCGAAACCGACTTTGTTGCCCGTAATGAAAAGTTTCAAGAGCTTGGCAAAAACATTGCTATGCATATTGCTGCTTCGAATCCGCAGTATATTAAAGCAGAAGATGTTCCGGAAGATGTCATTGAAAAGGAAAAAGCTTTACAAAGAGAAAATTTAATTGCAGAAGGAAAACCAGAAGATAAGCTAGATAAAATTCTAGAAGGTAAAATTCGCAAGTTTCTTTCGGAAATTACGTTGCTCGGTCAGCCTTATGTAAAAGAACCAAAAATGACGGTGGAAGATTTAATTAAAGAATCCATTACCACATTAGGAGAAAACATTTCAGTAAAACGATTTACCCGTTACGAAATTTAAAATGGACGTTGACGATGTTGCTACTTCGAAAAAAATCCAATATCGTCGCGTCTTATTAAAGTTAAGCGGAGAAGTTCTTGCCGGTCCCCAAAAATACGGCATTCATGTTGATACGTTACACAATTTAGCTTCAGAAATTGCAGCAGTCCACGCCGAAGGTGTTGAGCTTGCGATTGTCATTGGGGGAGGTAACATTTATCGAGGTATGAGTGCCGCGGGCGAAGGCATGGATAGAGTTACAGCCGATTATATGGGCATGCTAGCCACGATTATAAATGGCTTGGCTTTGCAAAATGCATTGGAGCAGCGCGATATTATTACACGTGTACAAACAGCATTAGAAGTACGTTCGGTGGCAGAGCCCTTTATTCGGAGAAAAGCCATGCGCCATTTAGAAAAAAATCGGATTGTTATTCTTGCAGGCGGTACGGGAAATCCTTATTTTACCACAGATACCACAGCAGCACTACGTGCTATTGAATTAAGTTGTGATATTATTTTTAAAGCTACTAAAGTTAATGGCATTTATGATGATGACCCAAATCGCAATGCAAATGCAAGAAAGTATTCGTATGTTTCGTTTGACCATGCTTTACAAAATCACTTGAAAATAATGGACTCTACGGCGTTTTCTCTATGTATGGACAATAAAATGCCAATTTTAGTTTTTAACGTCGCAGAGAAAAATGTTTTAACTCGCGCTGTCTATGGTGAGAGCGTAGGGACATTAGTAAATTCTGGCAAAGGAGCTCAATACGATGGAAGCGAATGAAAAAGTTCAAGAAATTCTTTCGGATGCGAAAAAAAGAATGGAAAAATCCGTAGAAGATTTAGCGCATGCACTTTCACAAATTCGATCTGGTCGTGCTACGCCGGCTCTTGTGGAAGATATTCGTGTTGAGGTCTATGGACAAACGATGCCTTTAAATCAGGTTGCTACTATTAATGTGCCTGAAGCCCGCTTGATTACCATTGATGTATGGGATAAATCGAATTTGCAAAGCGTAGAAAAAGCCATCCAAAAATCGGGGCGCGACTTAAATCCACAAAATGATGGCACAATCATCCGCATACAAATGCCGGAGCTTACCGAGGAGCGACGAAAAGAGCTTGTAAAAGTAGCCAAGCAAAAAGTAGAAGACCACAAAGTGGCCATACGCAATATCCGAAGGGATGCAAATGATAAGTTAAAAAAATTAAAAAACGAAGGCATGTCCGAAGATGATTTACATCACTATACTGATGAAGTCCAAAAGCTTACAGATACTTATGTAGGTAAAATGGATGCTATGTTTAAACGAAAAGAAGAAGAAATTCTTACCATTTAATGGCCTTAACAGAACAAGGCCAAATTCCAAAACATGTTGCCGTCATCATGGACGGTAATGGTCGATGGGCTAAAAAAAGAAACTTACCAAGAAGTGAAGGTCATAAGCAAGGGGCACTTGTTTTAGAATCTCTTTTTGAAGAATGTATTCGGCAAAACATAAAAGTTGTTTCTCTATATGCCTTTTCTACAGAAAATTGGAAAAGGCCAAAAAGCGAAATTAAAACTTTGTTTTCTCTTCTTGATACCTTTATTACAGAAAAACTCGATACCATGGTAAAGCTAGGAGTAAAACTTTTTATATCAGGAGATATTTCTAAACTGCCAAAACGTAGTCAAAAAAAAATTGAAACAGCCCTTGCAAAAACCAAAAAAGGAAAAAAGCTAATTGCTAATTTTTGTATTAATTATGGATCTCGAGATGAAATTAAAAGAGCCGCTTTGCTAATATTGCAATCTCGCTTACAGAAAATAAAATCACTGTCTGAATTAGAAAAAGTACAAAAAAGGAAAATTAGCGAAAAAGAATTTTCAGCAAAACTCTATACAAAAACCTTACCGGACGTGGATTTACTGATTCGAACGGCAGGAGAAAAAAGACTTTCTAACTTTATGTTATACCAAGCAGCATATGCGGAGCTTTATTTTACAGAAACCCTTTGGCCGGATTTTAATAAAAAAGAATTACAGGCAGCGATTCGGTTTTACCAATCTCGAGTTCGAAAGTTTGGAGGTTTGCCCGATAGCGAACAGTAAAATTGGAGGAATCATGAGCGAAACACAAAAAAGAATCATTAGTGGATTTTCTTTGGCAGGTATTTTTATTGCAAGCTTTAATATCGATTGGTATTACAACATTTTACTTTTTCTATTTACTTTTTTCCTTGGGATGTTTACTCTCGATGAATTTTATAATCTTACTGCTCTTTCCGAAAAAAGAAGACCGCATAAAAAAACAGGGATGGCAGCAGGTGCTCTAGCACTTTTCCTTTTATATGCATATAGCTTGCATTTACAAGCAAAATCGAATCCTAACTTTAAAGCAAGTGATTCTTTTATTCAATTTTTGGTTTCGGTGGACTTAAGCTTCCATTTAAGCATTGGCCTTTTATTGTTTCTTTTGCTGTTGCTACTTCTGTGGCAGCTAATTCGCGGAGAGTTCGAAGGTACTATTTATTCCATAGGATCAACCTTGTTTGGGATTTTATATGTTCCTGTAACGTTTGGCCATATTTTTTTACTAAACTCACTGCCACATGGAAACTTTTTAATTTGGCTTGTTGCGTGGTCTACTGCCATGAGCGATACCATGGCATACTTTTCGGGAATTGCTTTTGGAAAAACAAAAGTTGGTATTAAAGCGAGTCCTAATAAAACTTATGAAGGTTATATTGGCGGATTTTTAGGTCAGTTATTTATGACACATTTATTTTACCAAATAGCAAAAGCGTATTTTGATACCCCGCAAATTGGTATTTTAGAACTTAGTTTATTTTCATTCTTTATTTACATAGTCGGTGTGATTGGGGACTTATCTGAAAGCGCCTTAAAACGGGATGTGGGCGTAAAAGATTCCGGAAACAAAATTCCTGGTCACGGAGGTTTTTTAGATTTAGCGGATGCTCTAATGTTAACAATCCCCGTATCATACTACTTTATGTATATATCTTTGTATGTAAAAAGTTAGCGTATGAAAAAACTTATTCTGCTCGGAGCTACGGGTTCCATTGGTGATTCCGTTTGCTCGGTTATACGCCAATATCCGGAATGTGCTCGCCTTGTGGCTTTTAGCTATCACAATAATTTTTTACAAGCTAGAAAAATTGCCAAAGAATTTTCCGTGAATACAGTTTGCTGTACGAAAACAAATATATCGCAAGAAGAAAAAGATTACTGGAATTCACAAAAGGTAAAACTCGTAAGAAATTTAGAGGAACTTTTAGAAGAAGACCATGATGCTGTTTTATCGGCCGTTGTCGGTGCGGTTGGTCTAAAGCCTGCTCTAGCAACCGTATCATCCGGAAAAGACTTAATGCTTGCCAATAAAGAAGCGCTTGTAGTAGCTGGGCACTTACTGACAAAAATAGCAAATGACAACGGTGCAAAAATCCTTCCTGTGGATTCGGAGCACAATAGCTTATTTCGCTTACTCTCGAATACTACCGATGTAGAGGAGCTTATTTTAACAGCATCGGGGGGACCCTTTCGAGAAAAATCTCTTGCAGAAATAAAACAAGCTACGAAAAAAGAAGTGCTGAATCATCCGACATGGGAAATGGGGGCTAAAATTACAGTGGATTCTGCTGGTATGATAAATAAAGCATTAGAAGTGATGGAAGCACACTACTTGTTTGGCTTTCCTTATGAAAAAATTAGTGCAGTCATTCATCCACAAAGTTATGTACATGCTTTCATTCGTCACAAGGATTCCAGTTATAGTATGCATGCAGCAGAAGCCGACATGAGGATACCAATTGCTTATTGCTTATTTTATCCCGAAAGTCCCCCTGCTATTTTACCAGTAAAACCTGCGAATGAAATTCCAACGCTAACTTTTGAGGCAATTCCTAAAGAAAAATATCCTGGCTTTTATTTAGGGGTAGACGCAGGGAAAATGGGGAAAGCCATGCCAGCTGTGTTTAATGCAGCCAATGAAGTCGCTGCCAATGCATTCTTGCAAGATAAAATAAGCTTTTACCAAATTCCTATCATCATTGAAAAAACAATGGAAAAAACAAAAAACCAATGGAAAGCAGAATCCATAGAAGAAATTATACAAGCCGACACCGTCGCTAGAGAATATGCAAATGCTATTCTTCAGGAAATGTAATGGAAGCCTTTAACGAACAAGAAGCAAAAATGTGGTTTCGAAAATCCGACCGCATTATAATTAAAATAGGTACGAATGTACTTACGCCACATACGACCAAATATAATCCTACTTACTTCGAAAAATTAGCCGCATCGATTTCTTTTTTGCAGCAGCAAAAAAAGAAAGTGATTCTAGTATCATCCGGTGCTGTGGGACTTGGCTTAAAAAGTTTATCGGATACCCTGCTTAAAAAAGTTCATAAACAAAATTTAGCGCATCGTCAAGCATTAGCTTCGCTAGGCCAAAATAAACTCATGAGCCTTTATAGTGATGCGTTTGAAAAGCAAGGCTTATTTGTCGCACAAGTACTAGTAAGTCGAAAAGACTTTTTAAACCGAGACCACTATCACAATTTAAAAAATGTACTGGAAACCCTTTTAAGTTGGAATGTTGTCCCTATCATCAATGAAAATGATGCAGTTTCTACAGAAGAGCTTCGACTCGGAGATAATGATACATTGTCTGCTCATATTACGGCCATGCATTGGTCAAGCTTTTTAATAATGCTTACAAGTATTGACGGATTTTATTTAAACAAGAAACGCCTTTTAGTAGTGCGCACGATTCAAGAAAAAATAGAAAAAGCCGCTCGAGGACCAGAGGCCGGTGGAATTGGTGGAATGAAAACAAAAATAAAAGCCGCTAAAAAACTTTTGCAAAGTGCACAAGCCATGGTGATTGCATCCGGAGAAAACCCCGATATTTTATACGACATTGCCGAAGGAAAAGCCGTAGGGACGTACTTTCTGCCAAAATCAGACAAGGGAGAGTTAACAGCAAAACAAAGATGGATTTTACACAATCGCCATACCGAGGGGGCAGTTCTTATTGATAAAGGAGCAGAAAAAGCAATTTTAGAAAAGCGAGCTTCCCTTCTACCCGTAGGCGTTAAACAAGTTATTCAACCCTTTGAAAAAAACGCCATCATTAATGTCTTAAACCAAGATCAAAAAAAAGTTGCACGTGGTTTAACAAAAATTTCTTCTGCCGCCCTCGAAAAAAAAATGAACCAAAAGAAAAAATCCAACATTGAACTGATTCACAGAGACGACCTAGTACTTTTATGAAGCGCTATGCCTTTACCATTCAATATGATGGCAGCGACTACCATGGGATGCAACTGCAAAATGATTTTGTAACTATACAAGGAGAAATCGAAAAAGCCCTGTTTACTATTTTGCGGCAAAACATCCGCATTCACTATGCAGGGCGTACGGATACCGGAGTGCATGCTATAGGTCAGGTTATCCACTTTGATATTGATCGTGAGCTTGAACTACGGCGCTTTTTATACAGCATGAATTCGGTTTTGCCTTTTACCATTTCTTTTGTCCATGGACAGGAAGTATCACCCGATTTTCATGCGCGTTTTTCTTGTTTAGCTCGAGAGTATATTTATCGGATTTCGAATACGCCATATCGTACGGCATTTTCTTACAAACGAAGTGTTTGGATTCGCTTTCCCCTCAACATCGAAGCCATGCAGGAAGCCGCGTCGTATTTAATTGGCGAGCATGATTTTGCATCTTTTACAAAAGAAATATATGTAAAAAAAGGAGAAAAAACCATTCGACGGTTAGACGCCATTCATATTACGAAAAAAGGGGCGGAACTGTATTTCCACTTTGTCGGCAGCGGCTTTTTACACAATATGATTCGCATTATCATGGGAACATTAGTTCATGTTGGTAAGCAAGAATTACCACCGGTTGCACTCAAACAAATTTTAGAAAAAAAAAGACGTGTGGAAGCAGGGAAAACATTACCACCTTATGGCCTGTACTTTTATCGAGCACACTACGAGGAGTATAAAACACCGGAGTATTTATTAGAGATATAATAGAATTTCCTTTACTTCTTGTAAAATAATAAAGTTTATGAGAAGGTGCGAACTTTAAAGAATTTTGTATGTATTGTTTCTTTTCTATTTTCGTTTTCTATTTATTCTACTAGCCTAAATGAACTCATTACGGTTTGGATTGAGGAGCCGAATTTAGCAGGTATCGAAGTTACACAAAAGCTATATTTCGTGCCAAATGGTGAATTAGCTTTACTTCGAGAACAAAACTTATTTTTATCTTTAGGGGAAAGCGTAGAGCTAGGAATCCATATCCCTTGGACCAATTATATTGTGTCACAAGTTAAAAGTTCATCCGAGGTTGGTGATGTAGCCATTAGTTTAAACTTTAAAACAGATTGGTTTAAAGAGTTCCTACTAACCAATTACTATGTAGAGTACAATACGGGGAGTGGCCCTGAATTTGACAACTTAAACAATCATCCCATGCTAGCATATGGCTATCCCGAGTGGAGAACAGGACTGATTTTTTTTAAGAAGACAAAATATTTTTCCTGGCATTTTAATTTATTTTATGTATTTCGAGGACGCAGTGATGACGGGGGTCGAGAATTCTCTTTGCTTGAAGGATTTTATTTAAATCCGTTTGATAAAGAAACATACAAACGAGGTTTTGGCTTTGCTGCGAAACATCCCGATGCCTTTTTTTACTATAAAAAATTATTAAATGATAACATGGAATATAGGCTGGCTATCAATAGTGAGTTATTTTACCCTTTTGTTCCTTTTTTAGAACTTACCTTTAGTCATGATTTTCGTAGAGGTGAATTTTCTAATGTTTACCCTCGAAAAGGACCTGGATCGGGTTATTTTAGGTCACAAATTTCGTTTGGAACAAAGTACTTTTTTCCTGGTGAACACTTTTCTCTTAAAGCTGCTGCCATTTTCCCTCTCGGTGCCATTTCCAATTTATACATTACTGGCTTTAGTGTAGGAGCAAGAGTGGATTTTTAAATTTATGCTGGCTGAACACCATTAACTCTCGAATAGTGATTAGATCAGCAATTCTCGGTGAAGGGAAAAAAGGCCTGCTCGGCGCAGTTCCGCAGTCCCTCACCTTTTGCAAGCGCAAAAGGTGAGGGAGGAGGACTGTTTGAGCACGAGCAGGCATTTTTTCCCTATTTTTAATTCATTTCCAGCGATTCTCGGCGAAACGCCGAGAATCGCTGTGATTAGATGAAGATTACCATTCTTTTCTTACTTGTCAGCGTAAAAATTAAGCAAAGTATGGCTTATGGCAAAGGGAGAACAAGCAAATTCGGTCATTGGAGAGGGATCGGTTTTTGAAGGGAAGTTTTATATTGCAGGTACTCTTCGTATTGATGGTAAATTTGAAGGTGATATTCGAACAGACGATGCTCTTATTATTGGTCCTACGGGAAAAGTAAAAACCAATATTCGAGCTAAAGATGTCGTAATGTCCGGAACTCTCATTGGAGATATTGAAGCAAAAAACGAAGTAAAAATTACAGAAACCGGTAGAATGAAAGGAGATATATCAGCGCCATCTTTGCAATTGTCGAGAGGAGTTATTTTATCAGGGAAAGTAAATATTACAGGGGGAAGTAAAAAAGATCCTGCGAAATTAGTGGAAGAATCTTTTGGAGTGAGCGGAGAAGCTTCTCGCGCACGTTAAATATTAAAATATCCTTGCATATAAGACGACAATAAGAATAGCATGTATAGGAATAAGAAAATGGCAGAAGAAAAAAACGAAAGCAAATGGATTATAAAAACGCAATATTTTCATTTCGAAAAAAAACAAGATAATACATACACTTTAAAGTTTCAAAATCGAGTGTATGAATTTCATATAAAAAGTTTTTTGCATAAAGCAAAACAAAAAAAATGGATCGTACTTCAGATTTCTGCCATTGCCTGTGGTTTGCTTATGGTAGCGATTACTGTTCAAAAGCGGACTAAAATTGAAGAGAAACTTGTTAAAGAAATTGGACAGGGGGTAGGTGGTTTTGAAAATACAAATCCTCCTAAAATACAAGCCACTCAAAAAAAACAAGAAAAAGCAGTACCGTCTCATGAAGGGGTTTCAGAAAAAGATGAAGCTTTAAAAGATAAACTCATGGGGGTAAAGCAGGATACCGCTAGTGAAGAAAATCAAGATGCAGAGAAAGAAGAAAACCAAATAGCAGGTAAACTTTTTTATACGGTAAAACCCGGTGATACCTTGTCCGAAATTGCACAGCGGTACAATGTAAGTGTGGCTTCCATTGCTGGGTCGTCGCAAATTCGTATTCCGGACGATTTACGGGTTGGTCAGAAGCTACAAATCCCCACGAAAGATGGGTTCTTTTATACGATGAAAAAAGGGGAGCGATTAGCTTCCGTTCTTAAAAAGCATAAAGTAGATATTAAAAAGTTTTTTCAAGACAATCCAGGAATCAATCCGGATTTGTTAGAGCCGGGAGATGAAGTGTTTTTACCGGGAGCAAAACCTCAAAATTTAATATATGGGTGGTTAATTCCTGTCTCTAGCCGCATTATTACAAGTGGATATGGTTGGCGTCGCTATCCGAAGCATCAGTTTCATCCCGGACTCGATTTAAAAGCTCCTTATGTTCCTGTACGAGCCACGAATCGGGGTGTAGTTAAATATGCCGGCCGGTTAGGTGGTTATGGCAACTGTGTTATTATTTCTCATCCAAATGGTTACAGGACTTTGTATGGTCACTTATCTAGAATTTATGTGCGAACAGGCCAACGAGTCAATCGTGGCAGGGTGATTGGACGATCCGGAAACACAGGGTATTCTTTCGGGCCACATTTACACTTTGAAGTAACGAGATACGGGAAACGCTTAAATCCACTTGTTTTATTAAAGGGATTGCGCTATAAAAAAAGACGCCGTTAATTGTGTTTGATCAAAAAATTCCTTTTGGAAAATATAGAATCAATAAAAACTCCCCTCCTATTATTGTAGCGGAGCTTGGCATTAACCATAACGGGGATGAAAATTTAGCTTTAGAAATGGTGCATGCCGCAAAAGAATGTGGTGTGCATGCTATTAAACTGCAGTCATATACTACAGATCGATTTATTCACCCAGAGAAAACAGAAGTAAAAGCGTTATATAACATTTTTGACTCCTGTCGGTTAAGTTATGAATCCCATGCA
>RFJE01000175.1 GCA_003695005.1 Candidatus Hydrogenedentota bacterium
CCCAAAAGGAAAAAGACCAAACCCTAAAATTTATGAAATAATGGGGGAAGAAAATATTTTTAAAATGCTAGAAGATTTTTACAAAGAATTAGAAAAAACAGAAATCCGGCCATTATTTCCTAAAAACATGGTAGCTTCTAGCAAGAAAAGTGCCTTGTTTTTTATTTTTATCTTAGGTGGGCCGCCATTATATCAGCAAAAGTTTGGACCGCCTCGCATGCGAGCTCGACATTTACCATTTCCCATTAACGAAAAAGCACGCCAAATTTGGCTGCAAGCTTTTTACAAAATTTTAGATCATCCTGAAAAATATTCTTTTCCACGCGAATACTTAGCAGAGTTTAAAGAATTTCTAGATACGTTTTCTGCATGGATGGTGAACAAAGAGTAATAGCCATCCTATGGAAGGGCAGCGATACGGTGAAGCAACGTATCGCTAGTGGGGGTCTGAGGTTTGATCTCAAAAACTTCTTGTCTTTTGCAATCAAATTCTTTTTCCGCAATTATGGATTTAAACAACCCTCATGCAAATTTTGTTGCACAAAATATGAGCGATTTAGCTATTGCCAAGGAAGTCTTGCAGGCGTTCGTACCTCCGGCAATGGCAAATGCTATGGACTGGAATACGTTAAAATTAGAAAAAGACAGCTTTGTAACGGAAGAACTTAAGGAATTATACCTGGATATGCTTTTTTCCTGCAAGCTTAAGGAAGGAGAAAAAATTCAATTTTATTTTTTATTTGAGCATAAATCTCATCCGGATTATGGGGCTCCTGATCAGTTATTACGGTACCTCTCCCAAATTCATACATCACAAAAAGAGAAAGTTCCTGTGATTCCGGTTTTGTTTTATCATGGGAGGGAAAATTGGAATATAAAGTCTTCCTACAAAGAAAATTTTAACATACCCGAAGATTCTTTTATCCAGAATTATGTATTAAACTTTCAATATATTTTAATTTCGTTAAATTCCGCACTTTTAGACAAGCTACAAGTTTCCATTCGCACAAAAGCTTTTTTAAAGATCTTGACGATATGGGAACTTGATATCAAGAAACTAGAACAGTATTTACAAGAAATAGCACCTTTATTTTTTGTGGACGATGGGATTGAATTTTTATATACATTATTTAGATACATTTATGGTACAAGTAATATCCAACCGGAGGAAGCCAAAAAAGTTGTTAAACGAATTGCAGCAGGAAAGGAGGAAATAGCCATGACCACAGCAGAGTTGTTAATTAAACAAGGGAAAGCAGAAGGTAAAGCAGAGGGTAGAGCACAGGGTAGAATAGAGGGTAGAATAGAAGGAGAAAAAAAGGCAAAATTAGAAACAGCTCGTCGTATGAAAGCAAAAGGGTATTCTGTGGAAGATATTTTATCGTTGACTGGCCTAGCAAAAAACGACCTGAAAGAAAATGGGCTTCTATAGAGAGCCTTAGCAGGAACATCCACACCTCGCCAAGACCCTAACCCGCAAGCTCCAAAAAAAATTGTTGTGAATTTTCTATAGCTACCGTCATACAAAATATGAAGTTGAGGATGCAACTTACGGTATTATTCATCTTAATATGTTTGGGCTCTATTTATGCTGCGGGAACGAATGGCGCAGAATTTTTAACGATTAATACCGATGCAAGAATGAGTGCCATGGGAAATGCTTCTGCAGCCGTTTTAGACGATGTAGATTCGTTATTTTGGAATCCAGCTTTTGCGGGACTAACCGATCATCGGGAAGTATCACTCTCTTCGATGAAGTTAAATGGTTTTGAAGATGGGGTAGGCGGTTCTAAACTTATCTCGTTTGGGGGAATTTACTCCTTGCCGGATAGACCTGGCGGGGTAGGCCCTTTTAAAAGCTATGGGAATTTTGGGGTTACTTTTCTCTATGCCGATTATGGTAAAGTCCCTGTTACCACTATCACTCCGGATGCCGTGGATTCTTTTACTCCGTATAATGTAGCAGCCGGCCTTAGCTATGGAAATCGTATTAAACAACATGCATTTGGAATCAACTTAAAATATATTCACCAAAGTATTTATACATACAGTAGTAGTGGGATGAGCGCCGACTTAGGATATGCTTACGAGTTCAATAAGCATAAAAAATTAAAAGGGCTCACCATGGGGGCTTCTATTTTACATCTCGGTTTCCAAAGTCCTTTTATTGAAGTCTCTGATCCTTTGCCTTTAAGCTTTAAAATGGGGGCAGCGTATAAGTTTTTCTTACAAGATGTAGCTAAAATATTTACAAAAAAGAAAATCTTTAAATCCATTGATGAAGATGCTCTTTTAAGTATCGACTTTACATTGCAACAAGGTTATGGGCCAACCATTAACTTAGGGCAGGAATTTCGATTTTTTGATCTGGTGTATTTGCGAACAGGGGTGGAAATTTTAGAAACGAATCGGGCTTTTACCGCAGGGTTTGGGGTTATGTATAATAGTAAATCTGGTCGCTACCAAGTTGACTTTGCCTGGGTACCACAAAGACTCTTAGGGGATAACTTCCGTGTAACGTTTAATTATATGTGGGCACGAACGTTGCGTTCAGGGGCAATCAATACAAATTTACCAAAGAAAACCCTTACCCCGATTGATAGTCTAGATTTAGAGTAGAAGCGAGATAATAAGTAAACTCTCTAGCAATTTTTTGGTAATGAGGGCAGTCGTGACTTTCCATGTAATTTAAATTTTCTGCAATATCTTCCACTGTATCTAAATCGGGGATAGGGGAAAACTCATACAGGGGTAATTTTAAATTTTGTATATTTCTTTTTTGCTGCTTATAAGTCTGCTTACTAGACCATGCAATATTGCTAAAAATTTGTGGGTTAAATTGCTTTTTTGATATTGCAATTAAAGAATATCCCCCGTCAGTAGCAGGCACAAGACAAACTTCTTCTCGTTGGCCTGCCTCGAAAAGAATATCTTTCGTCATTAAAATGACATCGGAACCCCAAATCACACAGCGATCGTATTTTTGGAACGCATGCTCCATGGTATGTGCCATACGTTCTCCTAAATCTCCTTTGCTTTGCTTGTGAAATTTTACTTTTAGCTTACGGTTCACTGCTTTTTTAAAAAGTTTAGATCCCTGCCGCAACGAAATATATTCCGGCAGAGCTAAATGAATTTCTAATTTGGCTTTTTTTTGTTCCTTTAATAAGTCTTCGATTAAGGCAGCCTGCCACCAAAGCATTAGCTGATAAAAAAAAAGCGCAAACTCATCGCCAAAATGACGGGCCAGTCTTGTTTTTACGTAGCCTAAAAAAGGTGGTTTTGCATACAGTACATAAACAACTTTCATAGCGTTTTAATTTTTAGGGGGCGCTAGCCGGTCATACTCTTCCATCATAAGCTCGCGCAATTTTTCTAACCTTTCTTTATCGCTATATTTTGATTGTTCATTTGCAGGATGTAGCGGATTATCAGCATAAATAGGATCCATTACCGAAATAATGACTTTATGCGGCAAAAGGCACATTTTAATCCAAGGGTTATTAATTTCCTGTGTTCCATAAAGGACAATAGGAACAAGAGGAATTTTCCCTTCCCTAGCTACTTTAATCGTACCGGCCTTAAAAGGAAGCATTTGTCGCGGATTTTGGCTTCTAGTACCTTCCGGATAAATTAACACATAATAGCCTTGCCGAATTTTAGCAATTGCTTCTTCTAAGGATTTAGCTGCACGTTTTGGGTTTTGCCTGTCCACGCTAATATAGCCTAGGCGCTTCATAGCAGGACCTACAAGCGGGATTTTAAACATTTCTTTTTTCGACATAAAAAGGAAATCAACAGGATAATAGCCGAGCCCTGCTAAAATATCAAAGCCGGATTGGTGATTGCTAATAATAACACCGCAGCCTTCCTTTGTTTTTGCTTTTTCCGGATGGAGTACTTTTACGGGGGAAAAGGCTAACCATTGGCCGGTTTTCCCCCAGAGCCTTGCCATTAGTCGGTAAAACTTATCATACCGAATTCCAAGGGCGGAGGCAATGAGTACAATTAAAGCGAAAATAGCTGTAACAGGAATAAAGAAAATGCAATAGTAAAGAAAGAAGAAAAAACCTATGATTCGTTTTATTAGCTGCATATTCTATAATTTTATTTCAGGTTAGAGCGTCAAGAGCAAGGCATCGGTTCTCGGCGTTCCGCCGAGAACCGATGAATTTTAATTAAATTAAAGGGGGAAAAGGCCTGCTCGTGCTCAAACAGTCCTCGCTTAAGGCTGCGGAACTGCGCCGAGCAGGCCTTTTTCCCCTTATTCAAAATAGCTACATTATAAGAGTAAGCC
>RFJE01000176.1 GCA_003695005.1 Candidatus Hydrogenedentota bacterium
ACTTCGGTTTAATTACTCAAAAATTCGGGATTCCGATGTACCGAAAGCCCTTGAAGTACGGTATTTTGCTATATGGCGGCCACCAAAAAGACCGCCAAACGGCTAAAAACCCCGTTTTCCCGCTCGTAGAACTTACAACTTTTATTGCATCTTCCTTTTCCACAGCCTACCTGTACCCAGCCAAATTTGAAGGATTAGCTATTTCACGATGCCCTCGGGGGGTGCCGGAGAATCCCGCAGTGAGGGCACGGCCGACAGGATGGAGGACGTTTTTTCCCGCTCAAACAATTTATGTGCTATTATTTGAAAGCACAAAATTTTATTCTATGCTGCGCGAACGCCCGCGGATTCGGAGGCAGGGGGGTGTCCCCCCCTTCAAAAAAAAGAAAAAAATCAAGTGCATACTAAAAATAGCAGTAAAAGAATTGTAACCTTTTTTAAAAATAAGCACATAAACTGTATGAAAGCAAAACAACTTTTACCTGTTCTTTTACTGAATTTTGCATTTTGCAATGGAAAGGTCTCGGCGGATTCGCATAAGAGCAAACCCCTAAGCAAGCAATTTAAAAAATATTGGTTTTCCGGCAAAGGCGAATTAAGCAAGTTTGATTTAATACAGGCACGATATGGTTATTTCCATAAAGGCCATGCTATTATGGTATTTGTAACAGAATCTTTTTTGCCCGATAAACAGGTAAAAGATGATTGGGATCCAACTCCAGGCTCTATTCCCGTGTTAAAACAAAATTTTCAGCGCCGCTTTGTAACAGGAATTTATGATTATTCCTTAATGACTTCTAATTTCTTAAGCTTAAAAAGTCGCCATTTATTAAAGACAACCTTTACAGAGCAAGATTGGTGTGGTCATGTTTTTTCGCAAGCCAATTTTAGAGATAACGAGTGGAAAATCCAGGTGAGATCTTATTTCGAGGATGAGTCGGATCAAGATTATACACTGCCCGATACCCTGACAGAAGAAGAACTGATGCTGAAAATTCGGATCAACCCAAATTCCATTCCCCTTGGAAAGCAAAACGTAATTCCTACTTTTACGTATACAAGATTACGTCATCGTAAAACGAAAGCTTATGCAGCTAACGTCACTATGTCGAAATTTCAAGAAAAGGGATTCCCTGGAAAAAACTTAATGGCTCTTACGGTTAAATACCATAAATTACAGAGAACATACCAAATTATTTTCGAAAAAGAATTTCCCCATTTAATAGCCGGATGGAAAGAGCGCTATGTGAGCGGTTTTGATGAGCACAAAAAAATGATGACTACTGTGGCTAAACGCACTCACTTATACATTGGACCTTATTGGAACAAGCATACACCAAAAGATGTTCCGCTTCGACAAAAACTAGGTCTGCCCCTAGATAAGTTATAACACTTTTTGGTTTACAAAACAATTCTTTTCCTAAACATTGCTGTATGAAGTTTTGGAAAGTAAGTTTTTATGCTTTTATTTTTTATCTTGTGCAAAATTGTTGTTCCATTGTCATTCCACCGGTTACTTTAACGGGAAATAAGACAGCTATTGAGAAGCAAATTATAGGTGAAAAAACTGAGCTCGAAAAAGATGTATGGATGGTATCTTCGGCAAAAACAACCACTACGGTTGCTAACGTAACCGAAGAAGAACGAGAGAGTGATAAGGCCAAAGAAGTTACGAACAAAAACAAGCATGCTAAACTTGCTGATGATTACTTATTTACTGCTTTAAATATTTTAGAAACATACAATAAAGATTTATCCGAGTTAAAAGCCGACATGGTGGTTGGAGAAAATAAAGATGGCTTTTTAAGCATCTTGCTAAACGAAAATATTCAGCGGCCTGAAAAGGTTGAAAAAAAGATAAAAGAAAAGTATAACCCTGAATACGAAGATGATTTAGAAAAAGGCGAAGCTTACCGCAAACTAAAAGAAGTAGTGAACGAAGTAAACAAAGCACGTAAGCTTTTAATTGAAAGTTATGCCGAAAGGCAAAAAGCAGCCAATCCAAAAGCTAAAATTGATAAAAAAGAAATTGCTCTTTTGCAAAAACAAAAACTTCACCAAGCAGCTCTTCGTGGTGAATGGATTCAGCTAGATGATGGTAGCTGGATCAGAAAATAAGCTACACATAAGTTGAACAGCGAGAACAAACCCCTTTCTCTGTAAGGTCTCTACGCAGCCAACACCGCGGGCACTTTTCTTTTTCTGATGGTATAACTTGAAAAGATTCCCCTTCCAATACTTCGCTTACTACAAAATATTCCGATAACTGTTCTTTTGGCGCATTACATCTTTCTATTTGATCATTTGTTAAGATGGCCACCGCATCCGTAGAAGATCCAATTTTTCCTGCTTGCCGAAGGCTTTCTAATTCTCGATTGACTTCATCCTTAATTTCAAAGATAACCTGCATCTTTTTATCAATGTCATTATTTTTGTACGACGATAAATCTGGCCAATTTAATGCAAAGACCGTGGCAGGATCTGATTCTTCTTTTATAAGACTATAAACTTCTTCCGCAGTAAAACTTAAGACTGGTGCAATAAAAATAACTAAATTTTGCAGCAAAATCTCGAGAGTCTTTAATGCCGAAAGCCTGCTTTCGGTAAAGGGCATGCTCGGGGCACCTTCACAATACAAGCGATCGCGGATAATATCAAAATAACCGTTCGATAAATCTAGCGTGCAAAACCGCAAAACCTTATGATAAATTAAGTGAAACTCTCTTGTCTCATAAGCTTGAATTAAATCTTCACTTAATGTTGCAAGGCGGTGTAAAATCCACTTGTCTATTTCCTGCGTAATTTTTGCTTCCTTTGGCGCTTTTTGATCTTGTAAATTCCCTAATAAATACCGAAATGTATTTCGGATTTTCCTGTATGCATCCGCTAGCTGATCTAAATTTTCAAAACCAATGCGGTTATCTGTGCGGTAATCTTCCGAAGAAACCCAAAGTCGTAATACATCAGCACCATATTTCGGAATGATGTCATCAATCGGGGAAATTACATTTCCAAGAGACTTACTCATGGCATAGCCTTTTTCGTCTAGCACATAGCCATGCGTAATAACTTCCCGAAAAGGGGGCTTACCTGTTAAAGCCAAAGAAGGCCATAAACTTGCCTGAAACCAACCCCGATGCTGATCGCTACCTTCTAAATAAACATCTGCTGGAAAACCTAAATCTTCGTTTTCTAAAAGGACATTTTTCCAACTAACTCCGGAATCAAACCACACGTCTAATATATCGCTTTCTTTTTCAAAATCGGCCGACCCACATTTCGGGCAGGTTGTATTTTCGGGCAATAGTTCTTTTTCCGTTTTATGGAACCAAACTTCAATACCATTTTCATCAACTAAATGAATAATGTGATTTAAAATCTCTAAATTTAAAAGCTCATGATTGCACGACTTACAAATAAATCCAGGGATTGGTACTCCCCAAAGTCTTTGTCTGGATAAGCACCAATCTGGACGATTTTCTACCATGGAACGGAAACGGTTTTCTCCCCACTTTGGCTGCCACTGAACAGTCGAAACGGATTTTAAGGCATCTTCTCGCAAAGGGTCTATGGATAAAAACCATTGTGCCGTAGCTCGAAAAATAAGCGGTTTATGACAGCGCCAACAATGCGGATATGAGTGCTGAATTTTTTCTTCTTTTAAGAGCAGATTTTTCTCTTTTAGCCAATCCACAATTTTTGGATTGGCTTCTTGTACTTTAATCCCTTCCATTTCTGGAAACTCGGAAGTATAGCGACCATAATTATCCACAGGGGAATAAGGCTCTAAACCCGCTTGCAAACCAACTATATAATCTTCCTGACCATGTCCTGGTGCCGTGTGAACAATTCCGGTACCCGCATCTAACGTAACATGATCACCAAATAAAACTTTACTTTCCCTATCTAAAAAAGGATGCCTTACCTTTAAGGCCTTAATCTCTTCTTGTGTGATAGGGAAAATATCTTGCGGCGCAAGATCAGTGGCTTCTAAAAATGCGTCTTTTAAATCTTTAGCTACAATAAAATTGCCTTTTATTGTTTGCACAATCACATATTCAAATTCGGGATGAAACGCCACGCCTAAATTTGCAGGTAAAGTCCACGGCGTCGTTGTCCATATTACCACATAAGTATTTTCTTTATTTTCCACAGGAAAAGCCACATAAATACTGGGTGAAGTATGTTCGTTATACTCCACTTCAGCTTCTGCTAATGCTGTTGCGCAAGAAGGACACCAGTGAATTGGTTTTTTCCCTTTATAAATAAGTCCCTTCTCAAACAAATCTCTAAAAGCTCGTAAGATGCCGGCTTCATAATGCGGGCTCATGGTATAGTAAAATGTTTTTGGATTTGCCGGCAAATCTCCTTGCGTCAGCTCGGACTCATCCCAAAAAACCCCCATCCGAGTTTGGTCTTCGGCTTGAATGCGGATAAATTTTTCCGCATATTCACGGCAGGCTTTTCTTACTTTATTGGGATCCCGATGAGAACCATCTTTCTTATTCGATAACTTTTTAATGACCGCTAACTCAATAGGCAAGCCATGGCAGTCCCACCCGGGAACATACGGTGCATAATACCCATGAAAGCGATAGTATTTTACAATAATATCTTTTAGGATTTTATTCAGAGCATGCCCGACATGAAAGTGACCATTGGCATAAGGCGGGCCGTCATGCAAAAGAAAACTTTTCGTCTTATCTTGTTTTTTTAATGAAAGCTGATACGCCTTCTTTTCTCGCCAATACTGAATAATATCTGGCTCCCTTTTCGGCAAATTAGCCCGCATAGGAAAACTTGTTTTTGGCAAAAAAATGGTCTCGGAATAAGGGTTCTTTGATTTTTTATCAGTCCCTTTAGAAGATGAACTCATACGTTACGCATGGTTTTCGAAACGTCCCGTCAATCAAAAGAGACAAAAGCTAATGGGAATCGCTGAATTAACATTGAAAACAGGGAAAAAAGGCCTGCTCGTGCTCAAACAGTCCTCCCCCTCATCCCTCACCACTTTCAAAAGAAAGTGGTGAGCTATTTTTAATTCAATTCCGGTGATACGGAGTATCGCGGTTATTCAGAAGTATTCCCCCAAACCTTCTTTTTGAAATCTTCTCTACCCGATGCACGTTTGTAACGAAGATAGTGATCAGGCTCTTTTTTATAATAATCTTGGTGATATTCTTCGGCACGCCAAAATTTGGTAGCAGGAACAATCTCTGTAACAATAGGCTCCTTGAATTTACCCGACTTCTCAAGTTCTTGCTTGCTTTTTTCAGCAGCTTTTTTTTGTTCTTCATTTAAGTAAAAAATGGCTGTTCTATACTGCGGCCCCCTGTCATAAAATTGACCATTCTTTTGTGTTGGATTTATATTATGCCAAAATGTTTCTAAAAGCTTTTCATAACGAATTTTTTTCGGATCATATTTAATTAAAATGGATTCAGCATGCCCTGTCCGCCCCGAAGCCACTGCATGGTAAGTCGGATACTCCTCCTTTCCACCACAATAGCCAACCGTTGTGGAAATTACTCCTTCAAGCTTATCAAAGGGGGGCTCCATACACCAAAAGCAACCACCAGCAAAAATGGCAATTTCATATTTATCATCATGAAGTGGGATTTCCATAACTCCTCCGCTCGACACTTTTTTCGGTTTTGGCTTAATGCATGAAAAAGATACAAGCAAGAACACAATCACCAAAACTCTCATACGACCTTAAACAAAAGATACTCAACTCTGTCCAGCGATTCTCGGCGAAATGCCTATCGCGAGGCTTGGCTTAAGTTTCCGCCAAGCCTCGCGCAGGGTAACGGCTTAATCTTTCCCCGCAAGCACAAAGTGCAGTAGTAATGAGCATCGTAGCTGATGAGGTTTGTACTATCTTCTAGCTCTCCCGCTCGGGGGGTGCCGGAGAATCCCGCAGCGAGCGCACGGCCGCACGGAGTAAGGACGCTCGTTTCCACCCATAGAAGTCATAAGCTATTATTGAGAATTACAAAATTTTATTTATCTTGCGCGAGCGTCCGCGGATTCGAAGGCAGGGGGGTGTCCCCCCTCCTAAATATAGGGAATAATGAAACGCTTACTGTGCTTGACTTACTATTTCTTTTAAGTAAGTAGGTCTATGA
>RFJE01000177.1 GCA_003695005.1 Candidatus Hydrogenedentota bacterium
AAATGGAGGTTCCTCTTTAGTTCGAGATTTACCGCTATTTATCAAGTCAGGAACTTTTTTTTTAAAAATATTACCAACATTTATAAAAATAGACTCTGGTTTTTTTAATACTATTGGTTCGGAACTATTTCCTACATCCCCCAGTTTTCCTTCTAGAAAAAGACCAGCTAAATTTTCTTCTCTAGATTTCCAAACTACAGAGACTTTTTTAAAAGGTTTTAATTGCTCCTGAATGCGACGGTAGCATTTAAGAAACTTTACCTTTGTAGAAGGGAAGTTCGTGCCATCGAGTTGTCGTGCTAAAACTTGAGAATCTGTTCTTATTTCAACTTCAGTTTTTTTTAGTCCAATTTTATTCCTCTTCAACTTCCCCGTGATTTTTTGTAAGGTTTTTTCTAATGCAATATATTCACCTAAAGTGGAATTTGTAATTGTACCTATTGAAAATTTTTCCGGTTGCTGCTCCCACTCTAAATGATTGTCTTTTCGCAGCTCGTAAACCATAGCTCCTATAGAATTTTGATCTTCTCCGTAGCATGATGCATCTACATAAACCACTAACCGATATTTTGCCATACAATCCTCCCTTAAAATACCATGTACTAAAATTTAAATTTATTGTCAAAAGGTTTATTCGCATCTCGAGAATTTCTGACCAGTAATTCTCGGTGAAGGGGAAAAAGGCCTGCTCGGCGTAGTTCCGCACCCCTCACCTTTTGCGAATGCAAAAGGTGAGGGGGAGGACTGTTTGAGCACGAGCAGGCCTTTTTTCACTATTTTGAATCTAGATTCAGCGCTACGGCGTTTCGCCGTAGCGCTGAACTCTGACAAATTGAATCACCTTGACACAGTAAGCCATAAGCTGTCTTTGGTGACATAATTTGGAAAGGATGGAATATGCGAAAAATACTATTATTATCATTACTCGTTCCTATTTTCTTTGCGTGTAAATCCAATAAAGTTTTAGCACAATATGAAAATGGCAAGGTAACCGAAAAAGATTTGCAAGAGCTTGTGGATATTTTTAACCTATCTTCGCAGGCAAAAAGTATCCAATGGAAAAAGCAAGCCGCTAGACAACTTGTAGTCAATGAGCTGCTTTCAGAAAAAGCGAAAAAAGAAGGCATGGATAAACTTCCTGCTGCAAAAACCATGAAGCATTATTTACGTATGTACTTAATTCGAATGAATACTGAAAAGCAGTGGGAAGACGAAAGTTTAAAAGGACCGTTTAAGCTGTATAAAGCAAGGCATATTTTAAGAAAAGTAAAGTACTTTAAGCAAGTAAAACAAGGTGGCGTAGAAAAAAGTATTCGATTAAGCGAAGCCGAAAAAAAGGCCGAGTCAAAATCAGTTTTTGAAGAAGTTGCTAAACTGCGCGAAAAAATTAAATCCGGACAAACTACATTTGAGAAAGCAGCTCGGGAATTATCGGAAGATCCCGAAAGCAAAGTAAAAGGGGGAGATTTAGGGCATTTCCCCGAAGGCACAATGGTGCCAGAGTTCCAGCGGGCATTGTATCGCCTTGCCGGCGAAGTATCCTATCAAAAATTATATAGAGTTCTTTCCGATCAAGCAAAAGTACTTACAAAGCCAGAAGCCAATGCTACCATTCTTTTACCTTTAGAAGAAGGCTTTTTGCTTGCTGTTCAGGATGATGCCACACCCTTTTTAAAAGTAGCGGTTAAGCCAAATGAAATTGGCTATGTAAAAAAGGCATTGGCAAAAGAAGAAACAGAAAAAGAAACAAAAGAGTTATCGCTACCTGTAAAGACAATGTATGGTTGGCACTTAATTCAATTAGAAAAAGTAGAGAACGTAGCACGAGATAAATACATTGAATATGTAGCAAAAGAAAAATTTACCAATCAGCCAAATGCATATAAAAATGCAGAGCAATTCGTCGATCAACAAATTCGTAGAAGTGCTGCTTTCTACAAAGAAAAAAAAGAAAATGAGCTTATGAAAAAATATGGTTTAAAGCCATCTCTTATGCCAAAACTACCACCACAGTGGGAGAAAGCTACAGTATTGTGGGAAGCCAATGGTTTAAAAATAAGTGGGAAAGAGTATCTCGATTACTTAAAAGCACAAGAAGCTTTTGCCGGTACGGACTTTTCTAGCTTAAAAAAGAATCCCGCACAGTATAAAAAATGGGCAGAATCGAACTTTCAAAAATATGTGGAACTTAAAATTTTCGAAAAAGAATTTGGCAAAAGCCAAAATCAGGAAAAGCTCAATCGTCAGGTGGAATTAAGTTTTAAGCCTTATTTAGCTCGACTCTATAAAATAAAATTTTGGTACAAGGATGTAAAAGAAGCTAGCCAAGCACAAATCCAAAAAGAGTATGATGAATTAAAACAAAGAGCAGGAAAAAGGCCATTTCCACCGATGGCCGATGTTCGTGATGCTTTAAAGCGTCGCTTGGAAAATCGAGAAAAACGAAATATCGATAAAGTAAAAGAAGAAGCTTTACTGCGATCTGTAAAGTTTAAGCTACTCGACGAAAACTTTAAAAGTTAGGGGATTGAATATGACAACGATAGATAGCAGCATGAAATTTGATGGTGATGTGGAGTCTGAATCCGAGGTAAAAATAGAAGGCCATGTACGGGGGCGTATCCAAGCTCATACGTTAGTTTTAGAAAAAACAGCGCAAGTAATTGCCGATGTAAAATCCGATACTTTTTCTAATGCAGGCCATTACCAAGGCCATGCTTCTGGAATTCGATTAGCAAAGTTACTAGCAGGTTCACAAACCTCTGGCGAAATTGAATGCAAAGCCTTGCATACAGAGGAAGGTGCTATTGTGAATGCTCGTATTCTAATGTCACAATCATGAGTCCCGAAAAAGTATTTGAAGCTTTTTATCCCGACGCCGGAGTTTTACAGAAGAAAATTTTTTTATCTTGGCTAAAGGGCTTACAAAGAGAATGCGAGGAAATTGGTGTGGATACCACACAGCCATTGCGTGGAGAAGAGTTTCCTTTTATTATTGAAAAAACCATTCGCTACTTAAATCCGAAATACTGGCTAATGCGATCCCCGTTTTATTTGCCGGATATGGAAAAAGCTGTTTCTATTTTACGCATGGCGCATGAACGCAGGGAGGCTGTTCGCATTGGAATTTATTCTGATCGGGATACCGATGGGATTACAGCAGGGTCCATGCTAGCTCTTTTTCTACGAGATAAAATGGGAATTGCACCGGAAAATATCTTATACTTAACACCCGAAGAAGAAGATAAATATGGCTTTGTAGAAGATGCAGCGGATCGCTTTTTACCATTTGAACCGGATATCATGATCTTACTGGATTTAGGCAGTAGTAATGCAAATGAGATTTTAGAATATCGTTATGCAGCCGATAAAAATCCAGCCTTTATTATTATCGACCATCACACAATTCCGGAGAGTGAGGCGGAATATCCACAAGTCGAAGCCTTTATCAATCCGAAGCGTTTTTCTGTAGAAAGTCCGGAAAGAAATTTATGTTCGGCAGCTATTGCGTTTAAATTGATTCATGCTGTATTTTACTCCTATACAAAAGAGTATAATAAAACATATCACATTGGCGATCGCAATGGGCAAGAACAGTTCTTAAAAAATGGGGTGATACAATCGCAAGGAGAAAAGAATCATCCTGTTTATTTTTCCGATTTGCATGGAAAGACATCTGCGTTTGATTCGGCTTGGAATACGCTTTTACAAAGAGATAAGCAAGTATATGATTTTTCTGCAAAAATGAAAAGGGCAGGTATCAACATCCCCCCTGCTTGGAGAATCAACATCTTAACGAACTATCACTTTCGGAAGATTCGAGAAAAACTAGGTGTATGGAGCACGCTTGCTGCCACAGGGACCATTGCAGATTTACAGCCATTATTAGATGACAACCGAATTTTAGTACTCGAAGGGCTGAAT
>RFJE01000178.1 GCA_003695005.1 Candidatus Hydrogenedentota bacterium
AAAAGAAAAACAGTGGGAAAGTTTAATGTATGATTTAGCATTAGGATCCCGTTACTCTCTGATAATTCAACTTGCTGAGTATAAGAAGCAAACAAGACTCAAAAACACGGAAAAGAAAGTGATACTCTCGAAAGTAGAAAAAAAACTCTTAGCAGAAGCCTATTGTCAGGTTAAGAAATACAACCTGTGCATTCAAATTTTAGAAGAGGTCATTACAAAATTTCCAAGTGCCAGCATCCAGTGGGAACTTGCCAATACTTACATTAAAGTAGGGAAGTTACCAAAAGCAGAAAAAATGCTTGTCCAATTAGGAACAGCAAAAGCCACTCAACTATTGTTTCAACTTTTAGTAGCAACCGGAAAGCAAAGAGAGGCGATTTCTATTTTAAAGGCAGAAAAAGAAAAATGGAACAATGAAAAAAAATATTACGAAGCTATTTCCTTTATCATCCAAAATCAATACAACCAAGCGGTTCATTTGTTGGAAAGTTATTTAGAAGGACAAACGGAAAAAGGAAGCCAAGCTGTTTATTTGCTTTTTATTTTATCTTATTTCCCAGAAAAAAACAATTACCAAAAAAGACAGGATTTACTCTTATCGGTATTTTCATGGCCAATTTATTCCACTTATATTACTTCTAGTTTAGGAAAGTATAATTGTAATAGAGTGAATTCAGAACTAGATGCTTATTTATGCCATTGGAAAGCGCGTTATGGACTTTTATCACCTGATAAAAACGAAAACCAAAAAGCCAGAAAAATTTTAACTATGCTTTTTAAGAATCCACAGGCAACTTTGCTACGAGACGAAAACGCTTATTTACTGAACACAAAAAATTTTACAATTCGTTTTCCTGCATCCCCGTTTAAGGTTTTAGCGCAACCTTAAAATCAATGTTCATTCCAAGGTATTTCTGTAGCATTTTTTTCTTTCTTTGTACATCCCAAAGTTCTAATGTGCAATCTTTACCACCTGTATAAAGCAAAACTTGCATTTCTTCTTTAGTAGGAGTAATAACATCCACATCCTCTACGACCGATTTCGCACTCTTATCTAACGCAATGGCAATTCGCAAAATAGCTGCTAAAAAATATACTAAATCTTGTTCTTCTGTGCTCAGGGCTTGGTGTTCCGAATGTGACTTTTTTGGTGCTGATTTACGGTGATAGCGAGACACTAAAGCTAATAAGTGCTTTTCTTTCGGGGTATAACCAGGAATGTCTGTGTTTTCAATAATATAATAGCTATGCTTATGGTGCTCTGAGTAATTGATAAAAAGTCCAATATCATGTAAATAGGCTGCCCCATATAAAATATCTTTTGCATTATCAGGAAATTTTTCTGCTTGTGGCATTTTTTCGAAAAGACTTATGGCAATATTGGCACATTGCTTGGCATGTTTTTTATTTATGTGATACTTTTTACATAAATAAAAGATAGCCTCTTTTCGGATGTCCTTTTGTTTGCTTTTGTAAAACTTACGCTCTAATTTGCGCTCAATATAATCCACAAGTGCTCCATCTCGTAGCCCGCGAGGGGAAACAAGAGCTTCTTTGATCCGAAAACTCTCCAATAATTTTGCAAGTAAAATGGTACCTTCGGTAATAATGTCTGCTCGCTGTGGATCTAGTCCTGGTAAGGTCTCAATTTCGTGGACTTGTAAAGTATGCAAATAATCGGCGAGTTTACTTACCTCTTTTGGAGAGATAGCAGTTAGTCCTTTTTTTTCTTCGACCTTGCCCCATTTTTCTTTGATAATGGAAGCCACATTGCGAGCGGTTCCGCCTGTTAAAATCGCACGCTTTACTCCAAACGATAAAATTTCTTGTAAAAAGGGCTCAACTACTTTATCAATATATTTTTCCATCAACTTACGAGAAAGATTTTTATCATCTGAGTCAAAAAGCTCTTTTAATCGAACAGTTCCTAAGCGCAAAGATTGTAAAAAATATGGCTTACTCCCATCGGCAATACTAATTTCTGTAGATCCACCACCAATATCAATGAGTAAAAATTTTTCTTCTCCTAACGAAGTACTTCCTCGAACACCTTGGTAAACGAGTCGTGCTTCTTCCACCCCTGAGATAACTTGGATAGAAATGCCTGTTTTCTTTTGCACTTGCTTTAAAAAAGAAGCAGCCTCTGCTTCCCGAAGCGCAGCAGTTCCTAATGCTATGACTTTTTTACATTGTTTCGCTTTAATCAGTTTAGCAAAATGTTTTAAGCCTTCGAGGGCTTCTTCTACATTTTGCTTCGCTAGCTTACGCGTAATAAAAACTTGGTGACCTAATCTCGCGGGAACTTTTTCTTTTAGTAAAAGTTCATGATTTCCATGGCTATCCACATGATGAATTTCTAGCTTGATATTATTTGATCCCACATCAATAATTGCAATATTCACGGGTGCAAACTTCGAAACTTAGTCAATTAGTAAAACAACTTTGCCAATAGTCTTTCTATTCTGCATGAGTCTGTGAGCTTCGCTAATTTCTTCCCATGGCATAATTTTATGAATCACTGTCTTTAATTTCCCCTTTGCAAAAAGCTGCATAATATCTTCCATGTGCTTTCTAAGAAGGGCAGGTCTCTCATCCCCTATACGCTTCATATTCACCGTATAAATTCCACGAGAATCTTTTATTAAATCGATGATATTCAATGTAATCATACTGAAAAAGTCAGGCAATAATTTTAATGCTTGCAGCCCCCCTCGATCGGTAAAAGCTGCTGCTCCATATAAAACAACACGACCATGAGCTCTTAAAAGACATAATTCCTTTTTTAATTGCTCTCCGCCAATAGGATCTAAAATAATATCGAATGATTTTTCTCCCCATTTTGCTTTCGCTGTTTTTACGAAATCCTGCTCTTTGTAATTAATACCTTCTTTTAAACCATAACTTTTGGCCACTACAATTTTTTCCTCTGTAGAAGCAGAACCGTATACTTCTGCGCCAAAAAGCTTAGCAATTTGAATAGCGGCTAATCCTACTCCCCCTGCGCAGGCATGAATAAAAACTCGATCATCTTTTAGTAAAGTTCCGGTATGTACTAAGGCATGCCATGCTGTAGAAAAGTTTACAGGTATCGAAGCTCCATCTGCAAAGCTCATTTTTTTAGGTAATTTATAAACTGCTTCTTCCGGTACACAGACATATTCTGCATATCCTCCAAAAGGAGTGAATGCTAAGACACGATCTCCTTTTTTAAAGTTCGATACTTCATCACTTTTTTCTTCAACAATCCCCGCAACTTCGTATCCTGGAATAAATGGCATTTTAGGAGCATCGTAATATTGTCCTTTTCTAGCTTCAATATCAGCATAATTTAACCCAAATGCTTTTACACGAATCCTAACATATCCGGGTTTTAATTCAGGATCCGGCCATTGTCGAATCTTTAAACTTTCCGGCGGACCAGCTTTTTCAATAGCAATCGCTCGCATTATAGTACCATCCTTATGTGTAAGTGCCAGTCAAAATCAGTTTGCATTTGTTTGTTTATCTCAATAAAAGAATAACGGGCTCCAAGTCCTATTAAAAGGAATTGCCAAACCCGCGTATACACAAAAATCCCAGGCCCATGTAAAAAACCATTTTGGCGGACAGGATCATATTCTGATAAAAAAGAAAAGCGGTATTCGGGTGCTAAGTAGTAAGTATTCCAAGGGCCGAACCAGTAAGAAATTCCTGACCCTATGCCGTATCGATTTTTATTGATAACCCGATACCAGCTACCATGAACAAAAATGGAAGTTTTTCGTACTATAAACAAACCGTATTGTAAATTCAGTGAGTAAATCACATCTCCATTTTCAGAAAAATTAGTGGAGGGCCCAAAATCAACGGATTGACAAAAACGATCATATACCTTTTTCGTACAGTGTTCAGAAGAATAAGCATTAAAAACAAACAAAACAAAAACGCTGACAAACCAATATCGCACAGGACAATAAAATAAATACTGAATATTTAGTAAATCGGAAAAAGATAACCGGTCTAGCTTTCCGGTGAGGGTTGGCGGGAACTTAAGCCAACCCTCGCGGTACAAGGATGTTCCCGCCAAGCCTCCGGTAGTGATACGGCGAAACACCGTATCCCTCTTTCCGGTTTGCAGATAATCTCTATTTTGAACTTTGGACTATGAGAAAACTAGAAAACTTTTATGTGGAAACATTAAATGATAATTGGGGATATTTTTTTCGGGCAGAAAAAAAACTGTTTGAAAAGCAAACCTCGTATCAATTTTTAGAAGTTTTGGAGTTTCCGTATTTTGGTCGAGTGCTTCGTCTAGATGGTATTTTTCAGACTTCTTATTTTGACGAAATGCTATATCATGAAGCGCTAGCTCACGTTCCGGGAATTTCATTAGGGGGGCCAAAAACAGCTTTAGTCATTGGTGGAGGCGATGGAGGAATGATTGAAGAGCTTTTAAAATATAATTCCCTCGAAAAAGTGGTAATGGTAGAGCTCGATAAAGATGTTGTGGATGCTTCTAAGCAATATTTACCCGCGATATCGAATGGTGCTTTTGAGGATCCACGCCTTACATTACTTTTTGAGGATGGAGTTAAGTATATTAAGAATACAAAAGAAAAGTTTGACCAGGTCATTCTAGATTTAACGGATCCGTTTGGTCCATCCGTTGCTTTATATACGCAGGAGTTTTACACTTCCATTGCCAATATCTTAACAGAAAGAGGTTGTTTATCTTTACATGTGGAATCTCCACTCTCTAGACCGGATGTATATGCTCGTTTAATAGCTACGTTAAAGAGCGTTTTTCAGTATGTAAATCCAATGTTTAATTATGTGCCTTTGTATGGGACACTATGGGGATATGCATCAGCTTCGCAAATGATCCATACGACTGCCATTTCGAAAGATGAAGTACAAAAGAGAATCAATCAGCTTGGTTTAAAGAATTTACGTTTTTACAATCAAGATACTCATTTTAGTTTGCAAGCAGTTCCTAACTACATTGAAGATCTACTCAAGCAAAAGCTTCCACCATACACAGAGCAAGATATGATTCAATTAAACGATGAAATTAGCCAAAAAAAACTCATATTAGCAGAAGAGTAAGCATAAGCAAAATATGCAGCACAGGGGAGTGCTCATTGCTTCGATTGGAACAGACTGTGGAAAGACAGTTGTTTCTGCTGCGATTTGTGCGAAAAAAAAATGGGATTATTTTAAGCCAGTGCAAACAGGGACAAGTACACAAAGCGATGCGAGCTTTGTAAGAATTTGTGCACCGGAATGCAACGTCCATCCGGAACTTTACACATATCCGGATCCTGTATCACCGCATATTATTGAAAAGACAACAGAAATGAAAATTACAAAAGAAAGTTTTCCAGTTAGCAATCAGCCTGTCGTGGTAGAAAGTGCAGGGGGGCTTTTATCCCCCGTTACCAATGATTTATCGGTTTTTGATTTATCTCGACTATGGAACTTACCGATTTTATTGGTGATCCCTTTTTATTTAGGTAGTATTAATCATACTCTGTTAGCCATTGAATTTTTAAAAAGCAAACAAGCTAATGTGCTCGGAATCGTTTTGAATGGGAAAATAAATCAGGATTCTGCAAGTTATCTTGAAAATAAACTGTATTATCCTGTTTTAGGAAAAATGCCTTATTTAGAAAATTTACCCCGAGATTTGAGAAGGGAAAAAATATCATTTACGGAATCTGTCTAACCGTAAAAAAGCCTTATGAAAATTGAAGATGAGAGATTGCTCTTACAGATTTTTGTAAATAAAAGAGATCGATACAAAGGAAGACAAGTTTATAAAGTTTTACTTGATATTTTTCTCGATCACCAGGTTTCCGGTTGCAGTGTGTATAGAACACTCGCTGGCTACGGGGAAAGCTTTGTGCTTAAAAAAGCAAGGGGGCCAGCTTTTTTAAAAAACAAAGGTTTAGTTGTACAAGTTGTGGAAACCAAACGAAAAATTGATGAAATTTTGCCTATAGTAGAAAATATTATCCCTAATGGCTTAGTAACCATTACACCGGCACATGTAATACGCTATTCTCGAAATAAGCCTACAAAAGATGATGTTAGACTATCAGAAGAAACACAGTCGGCCTCTGTTAGCAATTTAGAGTTACGATGAGTGCAGCGGTAAGCGTAAAATGTCATGCTCATGAGCATTAAGGCTGATGCGGATTGTACTATTTTCGAGCTCACCCGCTCGGGGGGTAGCGGAGGACGCGCCGTGATGAGACGGTTGACAGGATGGAAAACGTAGAGTATCCTTGGCTTGCAGATTAAGTTTACAAAATTCATATCTTTATTTAGCTAAACTCGAAGAACGATCGCGCGACCGAAGCGAGGGGGGTGTCCCCCCTCCGAAATATAGGGAAAGATTAAGGCTTACCGCTCATGATG
>RFJE01000179.1 GCA_003695005.1 Candidatus Hydrogenedentota bacterium
AAACTGGATTTTGTGAAAATAAACTTTCATCATAGGAGTTAGCCCCACGAGGAAACGTGATAGCAAAATAAGAAAAGGCAGCTATGATAAAAAATACAACTCGCTTTTTTTTGTTAATGGTAGCTGTTTTTTTTCGCTTACGAAATAAGAAAAAAAGTATGATGGGCAAAAGAATGGAACCGCCAACAGATAGTCCATACATGAGCTTTGTAGCTAAGGTGACTTTCGAAGAAACCACTTTGCTAATTTCTGCATAATTTTCTAATGAGTAAGCCATTAACCGATAGTCTAATTCTGCTCCGGTGCTTAAAAAATAATCATGCGCGGATATTTGAACCACATTTAAGAAAATCGCCACAAACTGCACAAACAAGAAAAATAGCACTTTAAACGAAGAATAGCGGATGAAGCCATAAATTCCAAGTAAAACTCCAAAAATGGCAGCATGAAATAAAAAATCCGAACCAACTGCAGACACAAAGGAAGCTAACGTAATTTCCATATCAGCATGAAATAGCCGATACACAGATAAAACAATGTGAAAAAATAAAGTAGGAAGAGCAACCCCAAATAAAAGCGCAATATCCGAAGCCGAAAAAATCGGTAATCGAAGCAAAGTAAGCTTTTCTTCTCGAAAGTCTGCAAAATTATACACCGGTGCCGGCGTAAGGCTTAGCTTCATACTTTATTTTCGGATGAGTGCATCATTTTTATAATCACAATTTCGTAAAGCCTAAACCTTTTATCTGAATTGAGTTTATCTTAATTTTGCAAAGATCCGCTGTCTAACATTGGTGTTCTCTGGATTTTATCCGAAGTGGCAATGTTTAGGCCGGGTGCAAGTAAGCGTGTGTAGCGGTCAAAATATAACATTTGCTTAAATAAAAGAGCGAATTCTCGGGGAAAACGAAGACCATTTTGTCTCGCAATTTCCATCATATCTATAAAAAGCTGATTTAGTTTATCTTCATCGAGCATTTCTCCTTCTAAAAAGGCTTCCCCAGCCTGTGTAAGACCTTCAAATAAACTTTTTAATTCGGCTGCAAATTTATCTTCATTGATATTTTTATCCGTAGCATTCATTTGGATTAAGGATTTTGCCATGAGTTTATAATCTTCCGTGGCCATAGATTCCATCAGGCCAATTAAAGCAGCCCAAATCGTATCATCCATTCGGCCAACAATACCAAAATCAATAAATGCAATGCGGCCATCATTTAAAACCATTAAGTTACCAGCATGAACATCTGCATGAAAAAATCCACTAAATACAATGGACTGGAACCACGTGTTTAAAGCTGTGACTAATGTCTCCTCCGGATCGGATACCCGAGTTCGAATGGCTTCTAAATCCGTTAAAGGAACACCATACAGTCGTTCCATGGTAAGCACTTTTTTGGTGCTCGCTTCATGATACACCCTTGGTGCCACAACTTGCGTCTGGCCAATTTGGCGTAAGTACTCCCGAAATTCCTCAATATGACCTGCTTCTTTGTAAAAATCGGTTTCCTCTAAAATTGTCCGATGAAACTCTTTCACAATATCTGTTAAAGAAGCACGAGCCGCTCCCGGCACTAACTTTTCAAAAAGCCAAGCTGCCACATACATTAAATTTAAATCTGCATTCAGAGTCGTCTCAATTCCTGGCCTTTGAATCTTAATAACAACATCTTCTCCATGAGCTAAAGTAGCAGCATGCACTTGAGCAATGGATGCACTTGCCATTGGATTTGGATCAATCTCTTTAAAAATGTCTTTTTCGCGACCCTGAAATTCATTATGCAAAACTTTCTCAATCGTCTTAAAAGGGACGGGATTCACCTGGTCTAAACAAGCTTGCATTTCTTTTACCCATGGCTCTGGAAATAATCCCGGAGCAGAAGCAATGAGTTGTCCAAGCTTAATATAGGCAGCTCCTAACCTTTCAAAACTTTTTCGTGTTAAGCGAGCAGCTTCTGCGGATTCAAAAGGAATGTCCTTGCGTAAAAGCGTAAGAAGTTCCTCTCCTAATACAACCCCTGCCTGCGCGACCCGAAAAGCTCCGCCCGTAATTTCTTGAACTGTATCGAATAAACCCATAATCAACCTCGATAGTATTTTAACCCCTATTAGAAAATTTGTCTAGCATTTTTTAAGAATCACGCTTGATGTTTTCTCTGTATTTTCCGACCTGGCTTATGATTACAATTTACCAAATTTATTACCAAGAAAACCAAAAGAAGTACTTAGAAAAAGACTTTATTCCGTATAATAATGAGTATGGCAATGCAAAGTGGTTTGAATATGGCGTTTTTGAAAAGGAATATCGGGAAAATCCAATTGCCAAAGAAGAATTGCGTGGATATGTTTCCTGGAAATTTCGACAAAAAACAAAAATATCAGGCCAAGAATTTCTCGACTTTATCAAAAGAAACCCTGGTTATGATGTGTATTTTATCAACCCTTATGAATTCGATGCTCTTGCTTTTCCTAATGTTTGGTATCAGGGGGAATTTTATCATCCCGGAATTTTGTCTTTTAGTCAGAAACTACTCGACCATGCAGGTTACTCGCTTGATTTACATTTGTTACAAACGAAGCCTTTAGAAGCAGCTTTTTGTAATTACTGGATAGGGAATCAAAAATTTTGGGATTTGTATATGGATTTTACCATACCCCTTTTTGAATACATCGAAAATAAGCTTACTACCGAAGAGAAGGACTTTTTATTTTCAAAAGCAGATACAAAAATAAAAGCAAATTATATTCCCTTTATCATGGAAAGAATGTTTTCTACCCTATTAGCCACAAAGAGTGATACGATCCTGTATAAAAAATTTTCGCCCTCATTACAGCAAGTTTTGACGAAACCACGCCACTTTTTTTATTCGGCGCTTTATAAAATTCGTAAAATCGATGATGCTATATTTAAAAAGCCAGTTATTACATCTACTTTCTTTAAACTACGACATATTCGCGAAGTATTACACAATAAAAATATTTGACATAGCATGTACATAAATGTATTGTGTTGCATGAGGAAAAGGATATTTATATCATTATTATGTTTAAGTGTGTTATACTCTGCAAACAAAGAGTATAGAGTAATTACTGTCCAGAAGGGAGAGACTTTAACAAAAATTGCAAAAAAATATTTAGATGATCCGCGTCGGTGGAGAGAACTTTTAAAATATAACAACATAAAAAATCCAAACTTAATTTACCCGGGACGTAAGCTAAAATTGCCTTTGTATTTAGCGAAAAAACCAATTGCACAAGCTATTTTTAAAATAGGGAAAGCGGAAAGAAAACCTGCTCTTGAATCCAAATGGATGCTCGTTCGGCCGGGTACTCCTTTTTATGTCAATGACATTGCTCGGACAGGAAAAAAAAGCAAGTTATCTATTTTGTTTGGTCAAAGTACAAAAGTAACCTTACAAGCAGAAACTTACTTAACCATATCAAAAAATTTAAAAGGTGAATCTCCACAAGTTCGCCTACGACGCGGTCGTTTGCAAGCATATATAAACAAACTAAGAACTGGATCCTTCAGAAAAAGTTCGTTTCGAGTCCTTACCCCTAGTGCTGTAGCAGGTACCCGCGGAACCGTTTTTTTAACAGAGGTGGACTCGAAAGGAAATAGCCTAGTAGCAACTTATGAAGGGGAAATGGCAGTAACTGCGCAAAAAGTAACGGTAGAAGTGCCATCGGGCTATGTAACAAAAGTAGAAAAAGGGAAACCGCCACAAAAGCCTGTGAAAATTTTACCACCACCTGTTATTTACTAAATGATACCAGAAATTCTTGGTTAAGGGAAAAAAGGCCTGCTCGGCGCAGTTCCGCAGCCTTAAGCGAGGACTGTTTGAGCACGAGCAGGCCTTTTTTCCTTATTTTTAATGTTAATTCAGCGATTCTCGGCGAAACGCCGAGAATCGCTGAAATGATACACTTAAGGAGCTGTTTTTTGCAATCTGCGCAATCTTTTAAGTGCTTCATACTGAAAGCGATTTGGCCTTCGGTAATAACGCAAGGCTTCTTTATAGTGTTTTATAGCGGAAGATCTATCCCCTTGCTTTTCGTACAGCAAGGCTAAATTAAAATGCGCATTGGCATGAGAGGGTTTTATTTTAATGGCTTTTTGAAAATATTTTTTAGCTGCGTTAAAA
>RFJE01000180.1 GCA_003695005.1 Candidatus Hydrogenedentota bacterium
ACCTATCACAAAAAGGTGTGGAAATTTTAGAGCAAAGTGGTATTTTAGAAGTGGATTACCGCGAAAAAACTCCACGGGGTGAGCTATTAAATATCATTGAAAATTATGAAGGTTTAATTGTACGCTCGGCAAGTAAAGTAGATAAAGAAGTCATTGAGAAAGCAAAAAACTTAAAAGTTGTCATCCGTGCCGGTGTTGGAGTAGATAATATCGATATTCCGGCTTGCTCGCAAAAAGGAATTGTGGTCATGAATGCGCCGGCAGGCAATTCTATTTCCACGGCGGAGCAAGCTATTGCTCTAATGTTTGCGCTTGCTCGAAAGACGCCACAGGCCAATGCTTCGATGAAACAAAAAAAATGGGAGAAAAAGAAGTTTAGTGGCAGACAACTTACAGGCAAAACTTTAGGGGTTATCGGTCTTGGCAGAATAGGGCGTGAAGTCGTTAAGCGCGGGAAAGGATTAAAAATGAAAGTGATTGGTTATGATCCTTATATTCCTGCGGAGAAATTAGAGCATTTAGAAATTGAAATAGGCGATCTTGATACTTTATTAAAAGAATCTGATATCATTACAGTACACACCCCACTTACAGATTCTACTCGGGGGCTCATTAACAAAGCAAATTTACATGCCTTAAAAAAAGGTGTTCTTCTAGTGAATGCAGCTAGGGGGGGGATTTATGATGAGGAAGCTTTAGCGGAAGGTTTAAAATCCGGTCATTTAGGGGGAGTTGGCCTGGATGTATATTCGACAGAGCCACCACCGGAAGACTTTCCTTTGTATGAATTTGACAATTGTATTATGACACCACATTTAGGAGCGTCCACGAAAGAAGCACAAGAAGAAGTAGCAAAAGAAACGGCCGAAAGCATGGTTGCTTTTTTTAAGGAAGGGGTTGCCCGCAATTCATTAAACTTTCCTACGTTAGATCCTAAAGAAATGGATATCCTATCACCTTGGTTTGATTTGTCGGTACGACTTGGAATGTTTGCTGCCCAAGTTGTATCCGATCCTATTACACGAGCTACTTTGTTTTTATCGGGAGAAATTACTCAGTTAAAGCTTTCCCCTTTGGAAATTGCATTAAGTCGTGGCTTACTCTCTGTGGCCATTGGAGAGGAAGTCAATTTTGTAAATGCGCCTATTTTAGCAAAGGAGCGTGGAATTGAAATTAGCGTAAAAAAAGAAGAGGTGGCTTCCCCAATGGGAAATGTGATGAGGGCTATTTTTGACTACCAAGGTGGATCTTTAGAGCTGAGAGCTACTGTGAATTTTTCCGGCGGAACCATTTTAGCCATCGATAAGATGCCTGCGGAATTTAAGCCGGAAGGAGATATTTTAGTCATTCGGAATAAAGATGTTCCAAAAGTAGTAGGGGACTTAGGCATGATTTTAGGCGAAGCAGGGATTAACATTGCTTCTTTACAGCTTTCTCGAAAAGAAAAAGGAAAAGAGGCCATTACAGTCATCGAAGTCGATAGTGAGCCGTCAAAAGAAATTATAGAAGAAATTCAAAAAAAAGATTATATTCTTGATGTAAAAAAAGTGCAGATTCGATATTAGTATGAAAGTTTTTCAAATTCAGAAAAAAATATATGAGGCAATCTGCCAGCAAGCAGAGGAAGAATATCCTTCCGAAGCTTGTGGTTGGATTATCGAGTATAAAGATGGAACGCAGACCTATACGCCAACCGAAAACTTACAAGATAAGTATCATAAACTCGATCCGGAAACGTATCCGAGAACTTCGAAAGATGCTTTTTTTATGAATACGCGAAAACTAGAAAAAGCCATTGAAGAAGCCAAAGAAAAAGGGGGAAGACTCTTTAGCATTGTTCACTCTCATATTGATGTGGGGGCATACTTTAGCGAGGAAGATAAAAAGCAAATGTCCGATGAAAATGGACCTATTTTTTTAGCGGATTGTTATTTAGTCGTAGGGGTTACCAACAAAAAAGTAGATTCGAATGCCGTTTTTTATTATGATTACGAAAAAAAGGATTTTATACAAGCGGAACTAGAAATTATTTAGAGGGTACTATCGCCAAAAAAAATGTCATCTTTACCCGAGCATCCAACCAACATGAAACGTTTACTGCCGAAGTATCAAAGCAAGGGATTACCCTCTTAGAAAAACAACAATTTATTCCTAAAGAAGATATTAAAAAAGTTTTTGTTTCCATCGGACAGATCCGGATTACAACAAAGGATAATACAGTATTCAAACTACAAAGAAAGTCGGGTTTAATTTCCCTATTGGACTCTCTCTGGTTCATGCGGAAAATCCTTTATGGAATGATCGTTCTTTTAAGCTTTCTTTTTCTAAAAAATGCATATCCCGTTTATTCTACATTTTGGATTCTATTGGCTGCTATTTTACAGATTTTATTTGTTTCCTTTTCTTTTTCCATTTATGCACGCGAAACAATACCCTTTCTAAAAAAAATTCTTATCTTTGCTATATTTGCTATCTCGATAACAGTTCTGCTTATGAATTGGTTACCCTTTGGTTTATATGTTTTTTTAGCAGAAGTTTTCATGATCATTGTATCTTTTCTGTGGCAATCAAAAATGATTCAAAAAGTTTCTTTCTCCTTCTTTTGGTTTGTTTGCCTTATACTTCTGTGGCATATCATATTTTTTAGCGTCAAATTAAGTTATGATTTAGCAAAGCCTAAATTCGTAAAAAGCTTTCGAGCGATGCAACCTGCGAATTGGAAGACAGTGTCGTATCACCCTTTTTTATTTTTAGCTTATCGGGATAATATTCCTTTTTTTTTAACTCCTATTCCTGTAGCTACTTTTTGGTTACCACCTTTGCAAACGTTTGAAACGGAAAAACGACAACCGGTAACGGCGTGCTCTGTAGTACAAGCTTCCTTACAGGATGCACTTGGGTTTAGCCAACGCTATTTTCGGCAAGTATCTCACTATAGTTGGGCATACTTTGCTGCGCCGGTTCAACCGTATCCACTTACTGTTCGAAAGCAACAAGGTATGTTTCTACCCTTTGAAGTTTATTCCATGGCCGGAAAAGCTTATTGGGGATTTTGGTTTTTTCCAATAGATTTGCATTCTACTTTTGTATTGGAAGTGTACTCTTTTTCGCCCGACCATGTTCAGTATTTATTAGATAGAGTTTTTCAGGCTTGCTTTAAGGCAAAGCCTTTGCCGTAAGAGCCGGGGAAAGTAAAGACCTTTCGCCATTTCTTCCGTGAGCTGCCATCTTAAACGTGTATGTGGAACCAACCTCAAACTTTGTAACTGTATCCGATAAATACTGAAATTCCACCGTTATTTTCTTACTTAAATTAAAATCTTCGGGTGAGTGTTTTAAGGTCGGCTCGGAACCATCCACTAATAAAGGAAAGACTGTAGAATTAATTTCTCCTTCGGAAAAATCTGTAAGCTCAGCATATACATTGTAACCATCAAATACAGCTTCTTGGTTTTGCACAGTATAGGTAATCTGAAATTTTTGTCCCGAAAGAGCTGTTAAACTCATTCCAACAGGTCGAGATAAAGTCTGGTTCTCGGCAAAGCCAATGTAATTGGAGCAAGATTGAAACACAACAAAGGCTAAAACGGTCAAAAAAACTTTCACGAGCTAACGCAGAAACTTTTCGGTAGTCTGTCAATTGTTTTTCCATTGACCGGCTTGCTTTTATTCAGAAAGCTTCTCAAAAATGAGTCGAGTTTTAACAGCCTTTCGTGGACAATGGGGTTTAACTCCGGATGGTGAATTTAAAGAAAGCCCTTGGATTATTATTGGGGGAAACCGTGTATTAGAATATGGCTTTGGAAAACCTCCTAAAACCCTTTTTTTTAAACCATTAGAAGAAGGGGTAATCTTACCCGGGCTCGTGAATGCACATGTCCATTTTGAATACTCTTTGTTAAAAAATAAATTGAGTCCGGGGGCAGGGACTTTAAATACCATGAGTAAGTTTATTACGAGTGAGAAAAAATTTGACGAAAATGTCCAAAAAGAATGTGCGAAAGAGGACTTATACCAAGCGTACTACAGGGGAACATTTTATTTCAATGAAGTATCCCAAGATATTAATTTTTTACGCTTTATCCAATTTCAACCTGCATTCCATGGCAATTTGTTTTGGGAATTAAGAGGATTCCGCACAGAAGAAGCACAACATAAAATAAAAGAGCTCAAAGAAGAACTGCAGAACAAAGAACATATAATACCAACACCACACTCTGTATATTTAACAGCTCCGTCCTTAATGAAAAAAATTCGAGAGGTTACAAGGGGTACCACTCTTACCATCCACTTACTAGAATCTCCGGATGAATGGGACTTACCTTTTGAAAGGGGAGAGACTTATCTTTACTTAAAAAAACAAAATTTATATGAAAGGCATCGAGAAATTTATTTTAATAATATTTTACCTTATTTACACTCAATTGGAATTTTGTCTTTTAAAAAACTGTTTTTAGTGCACTTATTACATACGACAAAACGAGAGATGGATTTTTTAAATACAGTTGTTCCACATGCCGCCTGGGTACTGTGTCACCGCAGTGTGGAGTTTTTAGGTTACCGACGACGAAATTGGACGCTACTCGGCAATAGTCCGTTGCAAATGTTAATTGGTACAGATTCTTCTGCTCTTGCTTCGGATGTCTCCATTCTCGATGAACTATATGCCATTGAAAAAAAAGATATTTATCCTATGAATAAGCTTTGGCGAGCAGCTACCTTTGAAGCTTATGATTATTTTGAAATTCCAAGACAAAATGTTCAATTTTACTACTTTGCAGGATCAAAACCACAATTAGAATCTCTGGTAAAAGTTCAAAAGGCAGTGCCTTTAATTGGTTAACCAAGTAAGCATAAAACCGGTGAGGTTTCGTAAAAATTTAAACGAAACTTTGCGTGTAGTTTACAGCAATTCTCGGTGAAGGGCAAAAAGGCCTGCTAGGCGCAGCTTCCGTCCCTCACTAAATGTTTAATTTGGTGAGGAATTTGAGCACAAGCAGGCCTTTTTGCCCTGTGTTAATTTGATTTCAGCGATACGGCGAAACGCCGCAAAAGCTGTATAGTTTAACGTTTACTTTGTTCTATGACATCAAGATTTCGCTGCATCACCTGGATTAAGTCATAATCTTTAGGGGTAAAAATATCTTTTACTCCCATTTCTCGAAGTTCTTTAAAGTCGGATTCCGGGATAATGCCACCTACGACCACAGGAATATGATCATACGCTCCATGGTCTTTTAGCTCTTCCATAATTTGGCGAACAATTTCTTTGTGCGATCCGGATAAAATTGAAAGACCAATTAAATCGGCATTTTCTTCAATGGCCGTTTGTACAATTTCTTCCGGGGATAGGCGAATGCCGGAATAAATGACATCAAAGCCACAATAGCGTGCAGCAACCGCCACCATTTCGGCTCCATTACTATGACCATCTAGACCTGGCTTGCCTACAACAAACCGTGGACGATGACCATACTTTTGAATAAAAGCTTCTACTCGATCGCGAACAGATTTTGTCTTGCTTTCTTCAAGAGAAAGCTTTTGGCCTTCTACTCCCGTTAGTGGCCTGTATTCTCCAAATACTTTTCGAAGAACATCTGCCCATTCCCCCGTAGTGACTCTTGCTTTTGCACAAGCAATGGAAGCAGGCATTAAGTTTACACCTTCTTTAGCATCTTGCTCTAATCGGTTGAGAGCTTTTTCTACTTCGTCCTGATCTCGCTCGCTGCGAGTTTTATTTAAAAGCTCAATTGTTTTTTCTGCTTGTTTTGGATCTACTTTAAAAATTCCACCATCATTTCCTTCGACGAGCGGGGAAGGTAGGCCTTCGGTAAACATGTTGCGTCCTACCACAACAATTTTACCTTCCATAATATCACTCATTCTTTTGGCTTGGCTTTTAACTAGTTGGCTTTTCATATAACCGGATTGTATAGCTTCTATGGCTCCACCGGCTTCTAAAATTTTATTGATTTCTGCGCGAGCCATTTCCTTTAGCTCTTCTACTTTACTTTCAATGACAGGCGATCCATCAAAAATATCGGGATACTCCAATAAGTCGGTTTCATACGCTAAAATTTGCTGCAACCTTAACGACCACTGCTGATCCCATGGCCTTGGCAACGACAGAGCTTCATTCCATGCAGGAAGCTGTAATGCACGACAGCGTGCTTTGCGCGAAAGGGTAACCCCAAGTGCTTCAATTAAAATACGCCAAGCATTATTTTCTGGCTGTTCTTCTGTTAAGCCAAGAGAATTGACTTGCACTCCATAGCGAAAACGTCGGTATTTTGGATTTTTCACGCCGTACCTTTCGCGGGTAATTTCATCCCACAATTCGACAAAAGCCCGCATTTTACACATTTCTTCAATAAACCGCATGCCGGCGTTTACAAAAAAAGAAATCCGACCAACACAGCGCTCAAACTCTTCGTGATTCATACTGCCTCGATCGCGAATGGCATCTAGCACACCAATGGCTGTTACAAGCGCAAAAGATAACTCCTGCACAGGTGTAGCGCCTGCCTCTTGTAAATGGTATGAGCATATATTCGATGGATTCCACTTCGGTACTTCATGTAAACAGTACTCATACATATCAACAATTAACTTAAAGGATGCATCCGGTGGATAAATATAAGTTCCCCGCGCTAAATACTCTTTAATTAAATCATTTTGAGTGGTACCTTTGAGAAGTTTTGAGTCTACCCCTTGTTCCTCTGCTAAAGCTATATAAAGAGATAATAACCACATGGCTGTTCCATTGATGGTCATGCTTGTATTCATTTGCTCTAACGGAATATCTTTAAATAAAATTCGAAAATCATCAATGCTATTGATAGGAACCCCTACTTTTCCAACCTCAGGTCTTGCAATAGGATGATCACTATCATAACCACATTGGGTGGGTAAATCAAATGCAATGGAAAGCCCTGTTTGCCCTTTCGCTAAGTTTGTGCGAAAAAGCTTGTTCGTTGCTTCCGGATTCGTATGCCCGCCATAAGTACGGAATATCCATGGCCTATCTTTTGTTGGATTGCCGTTTTCATCATAAAGTACATGTTTTTTCTTTTGTTGTTCCGACATGTCTTATACTTTTTTTCGGAAATGAGCTGTAAAGCACAGGGGGGGCATCAATAATAATAACTTGCTAGTACTTTCTTTGTTGGTAAAAAGCATACAGCTGCGATTTTTTTGTTATGTGAATTTTTATCATGATTCTGCATTACATAGACTAAAGAAGGTTCATATTCTTCGCCTTCATACTCTAATAGGCTTTTCCAATCTCTTTCGGTGATATTAAAAAGTAATTTTCCATGAGTAACTTCTCCAAATTTAGGAACTAAGATTGGATACCATAATTTTTTTCCTTTTGGATTTACGGGATATACAATGCGGTAATTTTTAATATAAGCATTCTTTAATGTATACTCTTGTGTAAAAATTGCATCCCGCCATTTTTTTTGTAAGAGAGTTCCATATAAAAAAATTGGTTTATTGGGTCTTGGATACTTCATTTTCCACAGGAACAGCAAAATACATGTAAGATTTTGTATAAAATTCAATCCGATAAATTTTTTTATGAGAGTATTTTGATAGTTTTTTAGAAAGACGCCACTGTGCAATTGGAATGGCCATTTCCGAGCGAAAGGGAAATTCTGCTAAATAAACCTGCGTAAGCGGAAATTGAATTTTCTTTAATGGGGTAGGGGGTGTTTTCTTAAAGTCTTCTTCTTTTTGTGGGATAAACAAAATTTCATAAGATTGATTGTTTTGGTAGGGATCTCCGTAATATATAACAAGAAACGCTTTTGTAGTAATTCCCCTTTCGCGCAATAAAAATCGCCCTTTTCGTAGAGCCTGACCGGCTGTTTTAAATGGCTTATTTTCCTGCAATAAAAAGCCTTTGTATGGACCGATGCTGGCCTTTTTTATAGAGATGCTAGAAAAAAATCCAAAATAAGCAAGGGTAATAAGAATAATAACCACAAGCAAAACAAAACTGATAAATAAAAGCTGTGCGTTTCGCTTCTGCATAGAGCAATGTTAAAAAAAGAATCTAGCAGTAAAGAATGTAGCTTTGTTATCATTTGTTTTAGCTTGACAAAGTAGCTTTCTTACTATACAATTCATAAATGCCCGCAGTAGTAACAATTTCTGTAAGTCTTGCTTTTCTAGGTGCTGCAGGTAATTTTGTTTTATCAGGCTATATACTCTCGCAAAATCCAAAATTAAAATTAAACCGTGCTGCTTCTTTTTTTGCGTTTACGGCGGGGTGTTTGGCTTTTATTTTATATTCTTTCATTCGTAGTCCAAATGAAGTAGAGAGAAAGTTTTGGGATGGTGCTCTTTTTTTTATAGAGCCTGTCTTAACGTTTGCTTTTGCGTGGTTTGCTCATGTACTGACCGAAAAACCAAAGTTTTTGCACGGGAAAAAATTTTATCTATGGATTGGAATTCCTACTTTGCTTACCATGTTGTTATATAATGGATTTTGGAATGCGCCCGCATCTTATAACATTATACAATTTATTTTACGATTTAGCTGGTTTTCTTTTTGTTTCTTTTTCTTTTTGTATTTTATGTACAAAAC
>RFJE01000181.1 GCA_003695005.1 Candidatus Hydrogenedentota bacterium
ATATAAAAGTCCATTATAATTTTCTATTTCCATAAAGAAAGGAGGATGATACATTTTATCCGATGATAGTTTTTCTCGCAAAAAAGTATTAAAGTAAAAAAGGCCTAATTTTTGAAAAGATTTTTTAGAAAGTATTTCTTTAGCTTGTGCATCTAAAGATTGAAATTTTTTTTCCTCAATTCGATATTCTCGTTTAGACACTTGTTGCATTTTTGAAAACAGTTCTATTTCTTCTTTCTTGTATTTTCTTTTTTTTTCTAAAAAATTCAAAGCACTTCTTCGCATGCCTTCAGGATTTGTCCAAAAAATTTCTGCTAATGCTTTGCGAGCTAAGGCTCTGTGGCCTACCGACTCATTATCAGGATCGTCCCAATAGGGAATTTTGTTATCTTTTAAAAAATTTCTAACCTCGAATCGTGTTAAGAGATAAAGCGGGTGTACTTTTTTTCCTTCTCTAACATCCAGTGGAAAGATAGCCTGCACCCCAGCTCCTCGCTGCAACCGGAGGAAAATGGTCTCGAGCCAATCTGTTAAAGTATGCCCTGTAAAAAAAAGAGCATTTTTTCCCCGTAATAATTTTTCTGCTTCTTTGTGCCGAAGTAAGCTGCCTGTATGTTCGAAACTACGAGATAATTTTTTTGCTACCAAGGCCACGTCTTTTTTTATTTCATAGAAAGAAAAGTCTGCTTGCGGTAAGTTTAAAAAAGCTTGCTGCCAAAAAGAGAAAACTTGCTGTCTTTGTTTCGGCATAGGTTTCTTTCCATAATGATGTAAATAGAAAAAGGTAACCTTGCGAGTTGCAGGGAATGTTTTTTGTAGGTTATATAATAAAGTAGCCGTTAAGACGGAATCTGCTCCGCCTGAAAATGATATCACCCATTCATCTGCAGTCAGCAGAGTTGGAAGAAAATTTTTCTCCCATTTAAGAAGTTTTAAAAGAAGTTCCCAGCTTATATCTGGAAAGTACATCTTCAATATCTTGTGTTAAAATAGCACGGAGTGCTGCTTCTGCATCATTAATAATTTGGATAATTTGGATATTTTCCGGCAAAGTAAAATCCTGAAGCAAATGCCTTTCTATTTCTTGTTCCGTTGGCTCTTTTCCTTTCGAAGGCACAGGACCTACCCCTAAACGGATGCGCACAAATTTATCCGACTTAAGAGCTTTGGCAACCGACTGTACGCCTAAATGTGGAATTTCCACAGGCCCCCGCGCCACTTGCACTTCGCCATAATCTAAAGAATAATCATCGTGAACTAAAATAATATTTGGCACAGGAACCCGTAAAAAAGAAGCAATGTATAGCACTGCTTCTCCGCTTAAATCGTAAAATGTTTGCGGCTTTAAAAGAACAATATCATGCCCTTCAAAATCTCCTGTGCCAAGTAAGGATTTTTTCTTTTTCGTTTTAATTTGTATATTCGTGTTATTGGCCAGTACATCAATGACTTTAAAACCTATATTCCGGCGATTATTCATGTGACGATCGCCGGGATTTCCTAAACCAATAACTAAACGCATATTAACTTTCGCTTGGTGCTGCTTCGGCTCCTTCGGCTTCGGTTTCTGCTTCTGCACCAGCTCCTTCTTCTGCTCGTGCTTTTGGTGTATGGCTTACATGACAAATAATAGGATTTCCTTCTGTTAGGACTTTGGCACTTTCGGGAAGTTTTAAATCATCCACATGAAGGGCATCCCCAATTTTTAAGTTCGTAACATCGACTTCAATAGCCGGCATTAAGTCTTTTGGTAAAATTTCAACCTCGACTTCGTGCAAAAATGTTTCTAACACACCGCCTTCCACAACACCGATGGCTTTACCAACTAAATGTAATGGAATATGTGTCCGAATTTTTTCGCCATACGTTACGCGGTAGAAATCCACATGTAAAATTTCTTCGGAAACTGGATGCACTTGAAATTCTTTTACAAACACAGTTTCTGTTTTGCCACTTAAATTCATTTCAATGAGTGTGGATTCTGAAACTCCATGCGAAAAAATACGGTGCAATTCTTTCCGACTCACTGAAATTTCTTGCGTCTGGCCATGGTTATAGACAACAGCCGGAATAAGACCTTGTTTACGAATCTCTCTTGCTTTCCTTCCTTTTTCTCTTGGACTTGCTTCAATTTGTAATTTTTCCATACTTTCTCCTTTTCCTTTATATAAATAAAGACGACACGGACCTTTCTTCGTGAATACGCCGAATAGCTTCTGCCATTAAAGGCGCAATCGATAAAATAACCATATTTGGTGTTCTTTTTTCTTCATGAATAGGTAATGTATTTGCTAAAACAATTTCATCTGCTGGTGCCGCTAATAAATTCTCTTTAGCCGCTCCCGATAATACTCCATGAGTAGCAGCAATGTAAATAGAATTTGCTCCATTTTCTTTGAGTGCACGCGCAGCTTTACAAATCGTACCTGCGGTATCAATCATATCATCAACTACAATACAATTTTTTCCTTTTACATCCCCTACAATGTGCATGACTTCAGAAACATTGGCTTTTGGCCTTCGTTTATCAATAATCGCTAGTCCCGCATGTAATTGCTTGGCAAAAAAACGCGCTCTTTCAGCTCCCCCTGAATCTGGCGATACAATTACAAGATTATCTAACTTTTTCTTACGAAAATACTCAATCATCACCGGCGCTGCAAACAAGTGGTCCACAGGTATATCAAAAAACCCCTGAATTTGATCGGCATGCAAGTCCATGGATAAAACCCGATGGGCACCTATATTTTCAATTAACGATGCCACAACCTTTGCAGAAATCGGCACCCGTGGCTCGACCTTCCTATCCTGACGCCCATAGCCATAGTAAGGAATCACCGCAGTAATGCGTCTTGCCGAAGCTCTTTTTAAAGCATCAATCATCAACAATAACTGCATGATATTATCATTGGCAGGATACCCTGTCGGCTGCACTACGAAAACATCATCGCCACGCACATTTTCGGCAATTTTAACCGATAACTCCCCATCAGAAAATTTTTTTAATTCCACTTTTCCTAATTCAATTTCTAAATGAGAAGCAATTAAACGAGCTAACTCTTCGTGAGCCGAACCAGAAAAAAGCTTAAGCATAATGGATCCCCTCTTCCATTTGTTTTAGATCCTCACGAGAATTAATTCCTGCAAAGCGATTTGGATCTTTAGCTGTATACACAATTACCGGCTCTTGGTTCCTGTGCAAAAGCTCTACCATATCGGTTAAGTAGTACTCCCCTTGTGCATTATTGGCATTTAATTTCTGCAAATGTTCATGTAAGTGGCTTGATAAAAAATAAAAAATTCCTGTATTCACTTCTTGAATATTTCTCTCTTCTTCAGTTGCATCCTTTTCTTCCCGAATACATCTTGCAAAATTCTCACCATTGTCAGATCGCACAATGCGTCCATAACCATACGGATTGTCTAAAATCATGCTCATTACCCCAGACGAATTTTGCTGTTTGCAAAGATAAGTAAAATCTTGAATTTCCTCTGGATCTAAATTCGGGACATCTCCTAATAAAACTAAAATATCACTATTTTCAGCAACATAAGGCATAGCACATTGGACAGCATGCCCGGTTCCCTTTTGCTCCTCTTGCACTGCAAATTGAATTTCTACATCAGGATAATGACTTTGCCAGTTAGCAACACTATCTTCCACCAGTTCTTTTTTATACCCAATGACCACAACAAAATCCCGCAGACCTGCTAAATATGCCTTTTCCAATACATGATGGATTAAAGGCTTATTCCAAAGGGAATGCAGTACCTTTGGCAACTCGCTTTTCATGCGAGTACCCTTACCTGCTGCTAAAATAACACCTGTCAGTTTGATACTGCCCCCTTTTTTGCTCCTATTGCTAGAGGCTTGGCGGGAACATTCATGCCCCGCCAACCCAGGCTAGAGCTACAAAATAGCTATAACTTTTGAGCGAGGGTTAGGGAACATCCATGTCCCATCAACCCTCGAGCTTGTGCGCCGAATCCGTGGGCGAACAGGCTCTTTTGTAATGCTGGGCCGGCAGGATTCGAACCTGCGCATGCTGATACCAAAAACCAGTGCCTTACCACTTGGCGACGGCCCAATATTTTTATGCGGGAAAAGCAATCCACCGGAAATCTGTTTTCCGATTCATGCTCAAGACAAGGTCCTTTAAGAAACCCGCTTCTCGAAAAACAGCATAGAGCCCCGGTCCAGAACCGCTCATCCCAATCATGGCAAAAACTCTTAAGCTTGCTAACTCTTGCTGCAAGAGCAACAAAGCTTGTTCTAATGCATCCGCCTTGTCCTTGTACAAAGCGTGGGCAACGGTTAAAAAATCATTTTGCATGATGTTAACCGCCTCTTGTTTTTGCCACTGCGCTAAAAACCTCTGTTTTTCGCGCTCACAAATACTTCTGGCCAAATCCTGCATGGAATTGACCGAATTACCGAATTGTGAATCTTTTTCAGCTTGTAAAGCAAAATCTAGCACGTTCGAGCAGGCTTTAAACATCTCCTTTGTGGAAAAACCAAAATCAGCAAAACCAAGAATGCCATATATTTTCTTTGGCTTGTCTAAAATAGGGTGAACTTTCCCCTTACCACATATCATACATATAGAATCGGGGTTTATTTTTTGCTCAATAAAAAAAGGTAAGTCTCCTGACCAGGTTTCGGAAATTGCTAAAATATCCTTAAAAAATTTTGTTTTCGAAATACCGGTTTCCACTTGCACAAAGTTTGCCAGCATTTCTAAAAAAGCAGCCATGTCCGAGCTGCCACCCCCAAATCCCGAAGGCGATGGAATTTTTTTAGTTAAAGCAAGATGTGCACCAACTCCTTTTTCTGCAAACACTTTATACTCTTGTTTAGTGTTAGCAAAAAGTAGCCATTTATCTAACACTTTCCAAATTAAATTATTATTCGTAATATCCTTTTGCAACGAAGTGCCTAATTTCGTCTGAATGTCATCCGGATAGTGGATTTTCACTTCACAGCTTCTTTTCTTTCCATAAAAAATTTCACCTTCTAGAATATCATAAAAGGGAATGGCCAAAATAGGACTCGCTAAATAATGCCAACCTTCGTTCGATTTGCCTAAAATACGCAGGCCTAAATTTAACTTTGCCGGTGCTAGAATTGTGTATTGCCTATCCACAAACTCTTAATTTTTACCGATCCATTTCTTGTACGGCCTGCAATAGCCGAACCATGGCAGCAGCAAAACCAATGATAACCCCAAGTAAAAAAAACCAACTTCCTAGCTGTAGTTTTTTTTGAAGCCAGGAAGATCCATACACAAAAAAAATAAAAATGCCAGCGAACTCTAACCCTAAATGAGCATAGCGAAATGCCGATGGAATTTTTTTCCTATCAGGTTTTCTTTGTTTTTCAAAAGCTTCTTGGTCTTTTTCTAGCTTTTCAATTCTCTTTTCTAAATCTTGTTTTTCTTTTTCTGTAAGCATTGTATTATTTAATTTCCCGTGTCCCCGAGGGCGTAAGCTCATAACGAACCGAACCTACTTTGACAATAATAGACTCCGGCTTAATTTTTTCTATGAGCTCTCCTTCTACGGTCATGCCGGCTTTTACATCATACGTGCGGCCATTGGCATGAGCAACGAGAGCATAGGGCGTTGTTTCATCATAGACAATTCCTAAAAGACGAAGCCTACTTTGTGGCTTTTCCTGAATTTGGCTTGTTTTCTCCTCAATTTGTCGCCGGCTTAACTGAATAATATTATAGCCGCCAAAGGGATCAGCACGCACAGGTATGTATTTTGGAATTTGTTCTCGTAATATAATGGTTTTTTCTGTAATGGCATTTAATTCTTCTAAAGAATATAACTTTGTAGTTTGTATGCTTTCTCCTTTTTTTTCGGGACTTTTATACGAAAGCCAAAGAGCCAATCCTACAACCATTACTAACAGGCCGATGAGTTTTTTTTCTCGTGAATTCACAATTTTTAAGCAGACTCAACCATAACACAAGCATCCATTAAATAGCGAACCTCGGAATTTTCTTTCGTTGCTTGCTCTAAAGCATCTCGTACGGTTTCGTCTCCCGCTCCCGGTTGAATCCAAAATTTCGTAAACCCTAATTGCAAAGCTTGCTGAATAGACTGAAGAGTAATTTTCGGGGGAACAACATAAACCACAAGCTGCGGTCTTTGCTTTTCAGGAATGGAAGCTAAATCCGGATAAGCAGTAACGCCTTCTACCGTCTTGGCCTTCGGATTGATAGGGATAACTTCAAAACCTTTTCTTGTTAAATCTAAAAAGATTTTATTCCCATACTTTCGACTATCGTTCGTAGCACCTACAAGTGCAATTTTTGGCTTTGTTCTTAAAAATTCTGCTAAATCCCAGTTCATACGCTACTTTATTTTTTCTACTAACGAGTTCAACCAATTTTTTAATTCTTCCACCCGTGGTTTATCCCATTTCGCAGAAGCTTGTGCTAATTCTTTTTTTCCGCCACCCCCACCTTTTCCAGGGGCTTTTTGCATCCATTCTCGAATTAAGCTGCTAAAATCCAAGTTCTTATTTACTGCATAGTTTTTTGTTGTGGCCATCACCACTTGAAAACCAGTATCATGGTAGCCCGCTAGTATGTAAATCGCATCGGCGCGAGCAGATCGCAAAATATCGGCTGCTTTTTTCATAGCAGGAATTGTCCAGCCTTCCTGTACAAAAAGCAATACGGATTGCTTGGAATGCTTGGCCTGATCTACTAGAGATTGTTCTTCTTCTTTTGTAAGCACTCCGGTTTGTTTTTTCTTTTTTGCACTTTTACGAATTTCTCTTTCAAGTTCTGTTAATTTTTCGTGATAGTCTCGATATTTTTCCCATAACGCTGCAATTTCCCGAGCAGAATGCAGCTTTCCTTCGGGAAGGTCTTTTTTGAGTGCCTGAATTTTTTGGTTAAATTCAGCAGTTGCTATTTTTTCTAATTGCGCAATACGTGAAAGAAAATCTTTCTTTCGTTCTTCTAACTTGTTGATTGCTTCTTGTGCCGTAACGGCTTCGATACGCCGATTTCCTGCCCCAGGGCTTCCTTCTTTTAAAATAACAAAACTTGCAATCTCTGCTGTATTGCTAACATGCGTTCCTCCACAAAATTCACTAGAGGCATCTCCCATTTGCACGACCCGAACCACATCGCCGTACTTTTCACCAAATGTCATAACAGCGCCTTTTTTAACAGCTTCCTCTTTTGGCAAGACCGCTGTTTGCACAGGGATTTTCTGCTCAATCCATTCATTTACCTGATTTTCAATTTCTTCAATTTCTTGCTTCGTAAGAGCTTTATTGTGTGTAAAATCAAACCGCAAATAAGCAGGATGAACTAAAGATCCGCTTTGCCGAATATGATCTCCAAATTTTTTACGAAGAGCTGCATTTAATAAATGAGTCGCACTATGATTTTTCATGAGCGCTTCGCGTCTTGCTTTATCCACACGTAAAGTAAGTTCCTCTCCTACCTGTATTTTCCCTTTTACGACTTTGCCAATATGGACAATCACTTCTCCTTGTTTTTGCGTATCATAAATTTCTACTTGCGCATATTCCGATTCCATGACCCCTGTATCCCCTAATTGACCCCCACTTTCTCCATAAAACGGCGTTTTATTCATAACAATAAAAATAGGATAATCCCCTTCTTTTGCTTCCTGAATTTCTCCTTTTTCATCATAAAGATGAATGATCTTTGCTTTTTCTTCAAGAGATTCATATCCTGTAAATTGTGTCTCGGCCGGTTTTAAAGGGGGAATCGAAAACATAGCAGAAGCTGCAGCTTGCTTGGCACGTTCTCTTTGTTTCTGCATTTCCTCTTCAAATTCTTTTTCATTTAAGCTTAAGCCACGTGCTTCTGCTAACTCTTTCGTCATTTCTACAGGAAAGCCATAAGTATCGTATAAAATAAAAGCATCTTTTCCCGAAACTTCGCCCTTTGCATTTTTTAAAATTTCCTCTAAACGAGAAGCACCACTTTCTAGTGTTTTTAAAAATCTGCTTTCTTCCGCTTTTACATAATCGCGAACAGTCTCCCTTGCGTTCAGTAACTCGGGATAAAAATAGCCATAAATCTCCACCACCGTATCTACAAGCCTGTATAGCTTTTCCTCCTTTTGGCCTAGTTTTCTGCCAAACAAAAGCGCTCGGCGCAAAACACGGCGCAAGACATAACCACGACCTTCGTTAGAAGGGAAAATGCCATCGGAAATTGCAAAAGTAAGCGTCCGAATGTGATCCGTTAAAACCCGAATGGGTGCTTTTTTTTCTCCTTCATATTCCGTGGAATATACTTCGCATACTTTCTCTAAAAGTTTTTTAAGCTCATCAGTATCATAGACAGAATCGACCTTTTGAACAAGGGCAGCTAATCGCTCTAAACCAGCTCCGGTGTCAATGCCTGTTTGTGGCAATGGTTCTAATTTTCCATCCGGCGTTTGGTTATACTGGTTAAATACTAAATTCCAATATTCCATAAAGCGATCGCAATCACAGCCCGGCTTACAATCAGCACGCTGACAGCCATACTCCTTGCCTCTATCTAAATAAAGCTCACTACACGGACCACAAGCCCCGCTATCTCCAGCAGGCCCCCAAAAATTATCTTCTTTTCCTAAACGAACAATTCTCTCTTCCGGAATTCCAATTTCATCTCGCCATAAAGCATAAGCTTCGTCATCTTCTTCATACACAGATATCCAAATTTGATCCGGCTGAAAGGGTAAGACTTTTGTAGAATACTCCCATGCATACTCAATTGCTTCTTTTTTAAAATAATCCCCAAAACTAAAATTGCCCAACATTTCAAAAAATGTCAAGTGACGAGCGGTTTTTCCAGTTTCTTCTAAATCCGTAGTACGCAAACATTTTTGGACACTTGCTAATCGGGGTGCCGGTGGTTTTTCCGTTCCAGCAAAGTACGGTTTAAAAGGAACCATACCAGCCGTTGTAAATAATAAGGTTGGATCATTTGCTGGCAAAAGCGAAGCTGATGGCATTACCTTATGTCCCCTTTGTTCAAAAAAATCTAAAAATGATTTTCGGATTTCCCGTATGGTCATATTTCGATTTTTTATTTTGAGAGCCTGTGTAAATTGAAATTTAAGTGTCTTACAAACCAGCCATTCTCAGCGAAACGCCGAGAATGGCTGAAATCGAATTAAAAACAGGGGAAAAAAGGCCTGCCAGTGCTCAAACAGTCCTCGTCCTCACCAAATTAGAAATTTGGTGAGGGACTGCGGAACTGCGCCTAGCAGGCCTTTTTCCCCTTCACCCCAAATTGCTGCTTACAAATTACCCAAATGGATAGGTAATTCGAAACATGGTTTGCGCAGCCCATATTCCTGTTGAATGAAGTTGAGCTTCCGCCCCTATGCGAAAGGCAAAAAAGTTTATCTCCACCCCAAGAAGACCATAAGCTGTAATGACGGTTGGCTTTTCGAAAGCAGTTAAATTCACTGTAAGATTTCCATCAATTTTACTGCCATCACCGTTATCCCGAATATAGCCATTGTTTTTTATATTTAAATTTGTTCCCCCGCGATGGATAGCAAAGCCAACTCCGGAATAAAAATTTAGTGCGTACAATACGCTAATTCCACTGCGGAGCTCTCCTAAAAAAGATAAGACCGAAATTTTGGAATCAATACTGCTACTTCTATCCCATGTTGCCTTAATCGTGTCCGATCCCGAAGAAAACGTAACACCGGTTTTATCTGCTTGCGCCACTCCAATTTTATTTTCAGAATATGAGATTCCTCCGGCTAAAACAAGACCATCAAATGAAAATAAGTATTTATTTTTATATGATTGAGGCAAAACTTGCTGCCTTACCATAAGACCCGCGGTAAACACAGTAAACTCGGCTTTTGATATTTTGGCTTGATCCAAGTTGGTTTTAAAGGAGACAACAAGCCTGTCTCTGTAAGTTTTAAGTAAAAAATCTTGCCTACTAAAGCTGTTTTATATTTAGCAGAAAGACCCATTGCAAAATGTATAGCCGGTGAAATTGCTCCGCTTACTTGTGTCATTTCCTGCTGTCCTTCTTTTGCAGAAATTAAAATTTTTTTCATAGGTAACGCACTTCCCCCGAAAGAAAAGCCAGCCGATAGAGATGGAAACTCTCCAATTCCACTTTGTGCTCCGGGGAATCCTAATGTATTCGAGGCTGCTAATGTGTTTGCAAAGTCTTTAGCCATTGGGAAGAGATATTCATCATCAAATTTTTGACTAAACTCTAAACTTTGGTATAAGTTTGAAATGGTTGTGCCACCTTTTGATCCGGTATAAATTACTTCCGAAGCATATAGCCCAATGGTGAGGACGAACAGGGCAAAGTAAACGAATACAGTTTTGTGCATAATTTAATTCTGCTTCATGATTTGGAACGATTGGCTAAAAATAAAAATATACCGGATAGCAAAAAAAAGCCCGCAGCAAGATACGGCATACCTGCTAAAAAGGGAATGTTATCAATGACAGGACCGGGTGTATTCTCGGATATAGCAAAAAAGGTAGCTGCTAATAAACTCGCTGCCGAAAGATAGGGATAAGACCGAGCCGTTGGTGATACCTTTTCTTCTTGTGAATTTTCCGCAAGTTCTACACGGATTTTCCCGCTCGCAAACATATTTAAAGTTTTTATTAAATTCTGCGGTAAGCTTTCTAAAAAATCAATATAATCCGGCAATGTTGTAGCAATGGCCTTACCCCATTTAAGTGGCGACATTTCCGAAAGAAAAATCTTTTCTAAATAGGGTTTGGAAATTTCTGCCATATTTAAATCTGGATCTAAATTACGTCCCACGGCTTCTAATGCCATAATAGCTTTCGAAGAAAGCAATAAATCTCGCGGAAAATATAGCTGATTCCGTGCACCAATATTTACAGTTTCCAAAATTAAACGGCCCATAGAATATTCTTTTGATGTGGAAGAAGCCCATTTTTTAATTTCTTCGGCAAGTTCCTTTTGGAATGTTTCCGGATCTGCTTTTGGCCCGGGGGTAACTAATTTCATAAAGTATTGCACAGCTTGTTCATATTCCCCATGGACCATGTAATAATAGTACAAAAACATTTCTTTACGTACATGGTCGGAAAAAGTGCCTGTTATGCCTAAATCAATCCAAGCGACTTTTGATCGACCTACAATAATAATGTTATTTGGATGCGGATCGCCATGAAAAAAGCCATCAATAAAAAGCATTTGTAAAACAGCTTCCGCTGCAATTTTAGCCACTTTTTTAGCATCAATGCCAAGCCTTTTTAATTTTTGGTGCTCGGTCGGGGATACCCCATCAATAAATTCCATTGTAAGCACCATTGGCGTTGTATAATCCCAATAAATTCGCGGAAAAAGGACACTACGATTTTCTTTAAAGTTTTCCCGAAATTTATCGGCATTTTTCCCTTCTTGCGTAAAGTCCAACTCACGCATGGTATAATCGGCAAACTCTTCCACAAACTCGGATGGTCGGTAATTCTGCACAAAAGGAAATTTCTGTAAAATAGCAACCACCCGGCGCATAATGTTTATATCACTAATCATGAGTTGACGAATTCCCGGCCGCTGTACTTTTATAATCACTCGTTGGCCGCTTCTTAATTTTGCTAAATGAGTTTGTGCTAAAGAAGCTGCTGCGACTGGCTCTTTTTCAATTTCTTTAAAGACCATTTGCGCAGGCATTCCAAATTGGCTCTCAATAACAGCAATGACATCTGAAAATGGTATTGCAGGAACTTCTGCTTGTAACTTTTGCAATTCTCGAGTAAAGCGAGTTGGCAACATATCGTCGCGTAAAGAAAGCGCTTGACCAAGCTTAACAAATGTAGGTCCAAGCCTTTCAAGGGCACGCCTAAAATGAGCAGGGTACGAAAGTGCCGATTTTTGCCGCCTAAAAATAATGCGTAAAAAACCAACAAAAACTCGTTTACCTATTCCTACACGAGCAAGCCCTTTTGGCTGCGCGATTTTCATAATCATTAAATCAATGGATAGGTCAAACAAAATGCGCAATATTTGCATTGCTCGACGGACATCATTATAAAACCGTATTACCGCCACAACGACTCAATAGCGAGGTTTAGACATCTCGTCATCTTTTTTTTATTTTTATCGACGGCCTGTTTCTCTCTAAAAAGGTTTCCTGTGAAGCAAATGATAGGATTATTCTTACTTTGTTTAGCCACGAGCTGGATTTTAGCAAACTCAATTCAACTTCGTCTAACAGAGAAAGAATACATTGCTTTGCGCAGAGAAATGATTGAAATGGATTTAGCATATCGGAATTTAGCTTCAGCCATTGCTATTTCTTTTCCAAACGAAAGTAAACGACTTTTAGAGAGCCTATCCGAATATAAAATAACAGAACATGTGCATCATAAAAAAGCTGCAAAAACTCTTTTGCGAAAATTAAAAAGAAACAACTTAAAAAAGTATTTTGAGAATATTCACAAAATAGCAAAAAAAGCTGCCGAAAAAGCAGAGAAAATTGCGCAAAATAAATTATCGAATTGGCAACCCGTGGAAAATGCACTCATAAAAATAGCAAGTCAATGCAGGCAATGCCACGAGAAAACAAAAGTAAGCTGGAAGTAAGGAGATTTTATGTTTCGCTGGGTTTATAAATGGCATGAGAAAAAGAAAAAGTTTTACGAGAAATTCCCCTTTTTGCATCCGATCATATCACTCGCTTCTATTATCTTTTGGGTCTTTGCCTTTAAAAGCTCGGTACTTGGAGCAAACAATATTCCCTCGGGGTCGATGATTCCTACACTCAAAATCGGAGATTTCCTTTTTGTAAATGAAATGAGATTTAATTTAGACATTCCTTTTACTGACATTCCAATAATAAAAATGGACATCCCGAAACGGGGAGACATTGTAACCTTTACCCCACCTGCTATGTTCCAGCCCGATGGTACTTACCGCGTATCCGACGAGCTTGTAGGAAAAACTTTAGTTAAGCGAATTGTAGCTGTCCCCGGAGATACAATTAAAGTAGTTAGCAATAAAATTTTCATTAATGATGTCCCCTATCCCCTAACAAGGGTTAAAGATCCCAATGAACTTAAAATCATTGATGATTTAGATTACAGTCGGCCAAAGTCCATGTTAGACTTGTTTAAAGAAAAAATTATAGACCCGAATACAGGAAAGATTATTCGGGAGCACTATGTACTCATGCATAAAAACGAAGAGAGACTCGATGACGGCAGTTTTGCCACCCCGATCCAACCCGTAACTTATTATTTACCTGCCGGAAAATACTTCCTTATGGGGGATAACCGTGACAATAGCGAAGATTCCCGTTTTTTTGGACCCGTAGATATTAAGAATATTCATGGGAAAGTATTCTTGTCGTATTTTTCTGTAAACTGGGGCGACCATAAATATGGCGGGAACCCCGAGCTTTTCCCTGTATTTAAGCTTTTTAAACTGTTAGCTGGACAAAAAAAAGGCGTGTACGTGCGATGGGATCGAGTGTTTAAGAGGATTTATTAACAGCGGCGTTGCGGAACAGACTTTACCCTTGAGCAAAATTTGCCGATTTATTTATTTTTTCGAGCTTGTGCGACAGTTGGCTCACAGACTCTTTCGTTCGAGAATCCGCATTTTAGCAGATCGAGATCGACGATTTCTTTCTTTTTCTTGCTCCGAAGGTTGGATGGCTTTACGAATCGGTAAAAGAAAATCCCCTTCTATGCGGGCAGATTTAGCAAATGGGTCGGGATTTTCCTGAAACTCTAAACGACGAAAGGCTTGCTTTACCATTCTATCTTCTAATGAATGAAAACTAATCACCATAAGACGACCGCCAGGTTTTAGCATATAGGGTAATTTCGTAAGAGCTTTTTCTAAATGCTTGAATTCTTGGTTTACAAAAATACGCAAAGCCTGAAATGTTTTTACGTAAGGATGACGATCACTATACACTTTTCCTTTTTTCGTTCGAACTGCATTTTGGATAATTTCTTTTAGTTGCGTAGTTGTCTCAATTTTTTGGATCATCCTTGCTTTTACAATAGATCGCGCTATTTTATAGGCCTGTTTTTCTTCACCATATTCTCGTAAAACATGTGCAATTTCTTTTTCTTTTGCGTGATTTATCCACTCAGATACAGGCAACCCTTCATTTTTATTGTATCTCATATCTAATGGCTGGTGATAGCGAAACGAAAAGCCGCGCTCAAAAGTGTCCACATGCAACGAAGAAAAGCCTAAATCTAGAAGGATCGTATCAAACGAAAATTCGGGGAAACTTGCTTCGGCATAGCTACCAAGATTCAACTGAATTTTTTCGCGATAGGGACTCTTTTCCTGTTGAAAGATCCTTACCATTTCTGGATCACGATCATACGCAATTACGTTTCCTTGCGGAAACTTTTCTAACCACGCTTGCGAATGTCCGCCACGTCCAAAGGTACCATCGAGCAAAACAGGCCTTTCGCTAACACAGACTGCATACTTTAAAAATTCTTCTACTAAAACAGGTATGTGGTTCACTAAACCGTTGTTGGCTCTCCTGGTGCCTGGTGGTGATTTTCCCCATTTTGCTCCGAAAAATCAGGCTTTAAATCGTTCTTTTCTTCTTTTGTCGTTGGATCTTCTTCATGCCACCACTTATCAATGGTCTCTTCCGTTAAATACTGCTCTTTTAATTCCTGTAATTTTTCTTCTTTTAATTTGCTATATTTAAAATTTAGCTTATTGTTTTTTGCACTAACCGTAACAAGGGTAGGACCATTGAATTTTCCTTCCACCATTTGCGAAGCAAGCTCATCTTCAATTTCTTTTTGAAGAAGTCTTCTGAGTGGCCTTGCACCAAATTTTTCGTCATAACCTTTTTCGGCAAAATAATTTTTTGCGGTTTGCGTAAACCGAATATGCAGCTGATTGCGAATTACATTCGCATTAATTTCTTCCACAAGTAAATCTACAATTTCTTTAATTTCTTTTTTTGTTAAAGGCTTAAAGACAATAACATCATCGACACGGTTTAAAAACTCAGGCCTAAAAAAGCGTTTTAGCTCTTCCATAACCTTATCACTTTTATCCTGCTGTTTTTCGCCATCGCCAAAGCCCATACGGCCACCTTTCATAAGTTCGCGTGCCCCTAAGTTCGACGTCATAATAATGATGGTTTCTTTAAAATCCACATGGTGGCCCATATTATCGGTAAGTTCACCTTCGTCGAGAACTTGCAGTAAAATGTTCTGAATATCGGGGTGCGCCTTTTCTATTTCATCAAACAGTAAAATAGAATATGGCTTACGACGCACTGCTTCTGTTAACTGTCCACCATCTTCAAAGCCTACATACCCCGGCGGTGAGCCAATAAATTTGGATACCGTATGCAATTCCATGTACTCGCTCATATCAAAACGGATAAGAGCATCTTCGTCGCCAAATAAATACTCCGCTAATGCTTTCGCTAGTTGTGTTTTCCCCACGCCCGTAGGACCTAAAAACATAAAAGAACCAGTTGGTCGTTTTGGTGACTTAAACCCCGTACGCGCGCGCCGAACGGCCCGAGCGACTTTTTCAATGGCCTCTTTTTGGCCAATCACCATTTCCGATAAATGGCTTTCCATATTGCGCAGTTTTTCCATTTCACTATCGCTCATTTGGTGCATCGGGATGCCTGTCCAATCCGAAATAACAGCGCGAATATCTTCTACATCAATTAATGGCTTTTTCTCTCTTTGCTCGCTCCGCCAAACATCAATTTTTTCTTCGAGATCTTTCTCTAATTGAGTAATTTTATCCCGAAGTTGAGCCGCTTTTTCGTATTCTTGCAAACGTACTTTTTCATTTTTTTCTTGTTTTAATTTTGCCATTTCGGCTTCCATCTTTTTAAACTCCTCGGGAATAATAGATGTTTTTAAGCGAGCTTTTGCTCCCGCCTCATCAATTACATCAATGGCCTTGTCTGGCAAATACCTATCCGTAATAAAGCGGTCGGATAACTGGACAGCTGCTTTTATACTTTCTTTTGAATACTCTACTCCATGGTGCTTTTCGTAACTTTTGCGAAGACCAGATAAAATCCGAATGGCATCTTCAATATCCGGCTCTTCCACCATAACGGTTTGGAAACGACGCTCGAGAGCACTATCACGCTCAATATACCTTTTGTACTCTGTAAGGGTGGTAGCACCAATACATTGAATTTCTCCCCGTGCTAATGCCGGCTTTAAGATATTCGCAGCATCCACCGCCCCTTCGGCAGCACCCGCTCCAATAATGGTATGCACTTCATCAATAAATAAAATGACCTCTTTATTGTTTTGAACTTCTTTCATGAGCTTCTTAATTCTATCTTCAAACTCGCCGCGGTATTTTGTTCCTGCAATCATAGCAGCGACATCTAGAGAGTAAATCACCTTATCGAATAAAATTTCAGGTACTTTGCGCTCGTTAATCCGCTGTGCGAGTCCTTCCACAATGGCAGTTTTTCCTACGCCTGCTTCTCCTACTAATACCGGATTGTTTTTAGTCTTCCGCGATAAAATACTAATGACCCTATCAATCTCTTTTTCACGACCAATAACCGGATCAATTTTACCTTCTGCAGCTAACTTCGATAAATTCCGAGCAAATTCATTTAAAATCGGCGTTTTTCGTGCTGTTTGTGTCGGACGCCGTGCTCTTCGCTGGGGGGTTGGATCCGATTTACTGACCCCTAATGTCTGGTTTAGCTCATTGCGAATCACTTGGTATGTGATGGAAAATGCCGCTAACGCTTGAGCCGCCACAGAATTACTATCCCTTAAAAGTCCAAGCAAAATATGCTCTGAACCAATATAACCATGCTGAAATTTTCTAGCTTCTTCGCGAGAATAATCCAATACTTTTTGTACCCTATCTTTAGCTGTCGGATCCATGAGCAAAGTAACGCCATTTTGATCGGCTCGTTTTTCTACTTCGGCACGTAAATCATCTAAATCAATATTTAAATTTTGCAGAATTTTTACCGCCATGGAATCCGGAACTTTTAAAAGACCTAATAAAATATGCTCGGGGCCATAATACTCATGTCCAAGCCGCTTTGCTTCTTTAGGTGCATATTCGTTAATTACTTTCTTTACTCGGTTTGTAAAATCAAACATAGTAATTCCTCTCTTTAATGTCGGCTCTTAACTGTCAACCGCTTATACATAATATACACAAAAAATTGAAAATAGACAACAATTTTTTTGTTACAGTTTGGTTTAAATCTAATGCACTGACTTGCTATCGGCACCCGCGGCACGCTTGAATGCGGCAAAGCCGCATTTCCACTCTGAATTTACTTAAAAAACTCGTAGTACTTCTTTAAAATTTTTCGCTCATGCTTTCTTGATGGAGAACCTTTCGATCGAGCAAAATCTTCAAGCGGCATATACGACAGTTTTTGCTGAATACTTTCTCCCTTCTCGGGGCTCCCCATCAGGAAAAAATCTTGTAAAGTTTGCTCATTCATCTCAACTCCAATAGCTTCCTTGATTTTTACAAAAT
>RFJE01000182.1 GCA_003695005.1 Candidatus Hydrogenedentota bacterium
CCAATACTGTTAAGGTTGGCTGTAATTTTTAATCCAATTTAAAATTAAAGCAGGACCTGAATAAATCCATCCTGTAAAAACCTGTACAAGGATTGCTCCTTCTTGAAGTCTTGTATCAATATCTTCTGGTGTCATGATGCCGCCGGAAGCAATGATAGGGAAGTTCTCGGGTAAAACTTCTTTTGCTTGCTTCAGCCTTTTTTCAGCAAGATCTTTTAAAAGCTCACCGGATACTCCACCTTCACCAAATTTGCTTTGGTATTGAGTGGTTGTATTCGTTACAATAATACCATCTGCATTTTTACAAGTTTTGACCGTATTTTGAAAATCCGCATCACTTGGAAAATCCGGCGCAAGTTTTACTACAAGCGGAAAAGTAGAAATCGACTTTAAAGTTTGAATAAGTTCCGTTAATGTTTTATCTTCCTGTAAATTACGAAGGCCTTTTGTATTTGGTGAAGAAACATTGATTGCAATGTATAAAATTCTTTCCTTTAAATTCTGGTTCGCCTTTTCCTGAATTGTCTGAATACAGTTTATATAATCTCGGATGGCATCTTCTTCTTTGGTTTCTTTTTGTTTGCCGATGCTAATGGCTATTTTCGTTGGTAACTTTTCTTTGTCTATTTTATTCGCTTCTTGGTTTAAATTATCGATTCCTAGTGAGATGCCTGGATTATTAAATCCCATTTTGTTGCGCAAACTTTTTTGACGAACTTCTCGGAATAACCTTGGCTTTGGATTACCAACTTGCTTTTTTGGGGTGAACGTCCCTGCCTCAATATACGAGAACCCTAATTTACTCATTAAATGAGCATGATTTCCTTCTTTATCAAAGCCTGCTGCTAAACCAATGGGATGCGCTAATCGATGATCGAAAACATGAACCTGTGTTTCTTTTGGGAACACAGGAACAGAAAGCAATGGCTTTAATTTTTCTAAACTTTCCATGGCCACTTTGTGAGCAAATTCCGGATCTAATAAGAAAAAAGCTTTTTGAAAAGTTTGGTATGCCCATTGCAGAGTTGGAAGGGAAATCACTGGGGTCTCCATTGCTTAAAGCGAACTTTCCCATCTGTATCTTCTTTTAACTCTTCATCGGTAGCACCTACTTTTTCTTTAAGAAGTTCTAAAAAAGACTTTGTTTCTACATGGACACAATCACATTTTTTGCCAAGAACTCGATAAACCCGACCATGCTTTTTAATCGGTGCAGGAATATATGTGCTAACTAAATTTTCTTTGGTATCGCACTCATCATTTGGCCAACCGCCGGTGTATTTGCAAACCGCACCCACACGTACACCTTTTGGCCTTTTTAAGTGAAAGCTTTTTGGCGGAGCCTTTTTGATAAGTTTGTAATATCCTTTCATAAATCGACCCCAAACCGGTGTGGCAATGGTTCCGCCGGCTTGGTGGCGTCCTAACGTAAGCCGACCATTGTCTAAACCAATCCAAACGACGGCAAGCATATCCGGTGTCCAACCTCCAAACCAGGCATCATGCCAACCAGAAGTGGTGCCTGTTTTTCCTGCCCCTACACCATAAAAATGAGCCTTTTGACGGACACCCCGATGAGCTGTTCCGCCGGAAACCACTCCTTCCATCATTTTATGTAAAATATACGCAATGGCTTTTTCTATAATTTGAAGTTGCTTATGTTTCTTTTTGTAACTTAAAATGCGAAAAATTTCTTTTTCATGGTTCAGCAGTACATTACCATCTCTATCCGTAACGTAGAGAATCGTATGCGGGACCACATCTTTCCCTAAATTCGCAATGACTGCATATCCTTGCATAAGCTCCCATGGCGTAAGCTCTGACGAACCAAGTGCTAACGAAGGGTTTGGCTGAAAACGACTCGGATCTACTTTTGTTAAGCGAGAAGCAAAGTTAATAATTTTATCTGGCCCAATCATATCATATAGTTGAACGGAAACTAAATTTAAAGACATTTGCAAAGCCCTGGTTAAAAGAACATAGCCATGAAATCCTCCACCATAATTTCCTGGTGCCCAAGTTGTACCATCTTGCTGGATGTTAATGACAGGCGAATCTAAAAATCCCATGTTGGAATGAACCGCTCTATCTTCTAAAGCTGCTCCGTACACAAAGGGTTTAAATGCACTGCCTGGTTGCCTTCTTGCTTGAACTGCTCTATTAAATTGGTCCGATGCTTTGAACTCTCGCCCTCCAATCATCACAGTAATGCGACCTGTGCTTTTTTCCATTGCTAAAAAAGCACCTTGTGTTTTTAAATCACTCTTAAAATCTCTTGTGGATATCATAAATTCACGCGAAAGATTTCTTGCTTGTTTATCACCTGTTAAAAGTAAAAGAGAATCATACGCTAAAGAAAGACGTTTTTTAAATTTCTCCCGAAAATCATTTCGAAGAGAATAACGCCGTACAATGGAAGGAAGAGGCAATACACTTTGTAAGGTTCGATATGTTTGAAGTAAATCAGGAGCAATGCCCCCGCCTGCAAATTTATTTTCTCTGCGAGCAATCGGATCAGCCTTTTTTAGCGTTTTTAAAAGAGCTTTTTTCGCAATGGCTAATTGATCTAAATCTAACGTAGTATAAACTTGTAGCCCTTTGCGATAAACGGTTTCTTTGCCAAACAAACCTTCTAACTCTTGCCGAACAAATTCTGTAAAATAAGGTGCTTTGTTCTGGCGCAAACCAAACAAGTTTGCGGTTGTCGGGGTTACAAGAATTTTTTTCCAATAATGACTCCAATAAGAATGATATAATTGAATAGCATCTTCTTTTTTTAAATAACCTAATTCCACCATTTTCATTAAAGCGGCATAATTTCTTTTTCGAGAGCGGTGTGGACTACGAAATGGTGAATACGTGTGAGGTGCTTTTGGAAGCGCGGCTAAAATGGCTCCTTCTACCACATTTAAATCTTTTACAGGCTTATTAAAATAAAACCGAGCTGCAGAAGCAATTCCATAAGCTCCATGTCCTAAATAAATTTGGTTAAAATACATTTCTAAAATTTCTTCTTTCGAAAATTCCTTTTCTACCTGTAGAGTAACGACAGCTTCGTAAATTTTTCGCCAAAGTGTTTTTTCTCCTTTTGTGTACAAACCTTTCACAAGTTGCTGTGTAAGGGTCGAGCCCCCTTGTACAATTTTACCCGCCTTTAAGTTTGCCCAAGCTGCTCTTAATATGGCTCCAAAGTCTATTCCAAAATGTTCAAAAAAGTTATTATCTTCAACTGCTAAAAACGCCGCAATGACAGGACGTGGAATCTCATTTAAATGCACCAGTTCTCTTTTATGCTCAAAGAGCTCTGTAATCAGTCGTCCTTTTTTATCAAAAATACGAGTTGGTAATTCGGGTCGAAAACTTTCTAAATGGCGTAAGGCCTCTCCACTTTCTACGGAAATTAAAATTGCTCCAAGAGTAACCCCGCCTAAAAACGCAATGATAAAAAAAGAAATAAATGCCCATTTTTCTAAACGCCGTAAGGTAAAAAAGGACTGTAACTTGTCTTTCCATTTTGCCATGTGCCTCTTTGTAAAATTTACACAGCTTGTCAGTTATCTAAATATACATATTAGCAATGTTCATTGTAAGCGCTTAATCTTTCCC
>RFJE01000017.1 GCA_003695005.1 Candidatus Hydrogenedentota bacterium
ACCTTAGCATATCCGTATCCCGGTAAATCAACAAAGTAGCACAAATCGGTCTCGAATACATTCATGGTTTTTGTATGCCCGGGATTTTTAGAGACTTTGACAATCGAAGGATTTTTTAGCAAAGCACGTAAAAAGCTAGATTTTCCACTGTTGGATCGCCCGATAAAAAAAAACTCAGGCTTGTTAGGAATTGGCATTTGATTCGGGGCAGAAAAACTACCGATAAATTTTGCCGAAAACAAAGGGAAATCTAAATGCATGTTAAACGGTAAAATTGTTTTCAACAAAACGAACTAATTCAGAGAGAGCTTCTCCCTCTTTTTCTCCATCGGCCGTAATGGTTATTTTACTCCCTTTTGTTAAAGCAAGCATCATGAGTCCCATAATGCTTTTTCCATTGACTGTTTTCTCGTCTTTGGTAATGGTAATTTTGCAAGGAAAGCGATTGGCAAGTTGCACAAAGTCTGCAGCTGGCTTTGCATGAACTCCACTTTCTAATTGAATGATTGCTTCTTTGCTAACTGCCATAAAGCCCTTTTTTTAATTTTGATTATGCGCGTCTATTTGTTTTTGTTTTATGACTTTTTGTAAATTATCCACAAAACGGCGAGCCGGATGAATTCCCATACTTTGTAAACGATGGTTTTTTGCTGCCGTTTCGATTAAAATAGGAATATTTCTCCCTGGACGTACCGGTAAGATTTTTTTGGCCACAGGAACTCCTAAAATTGTTTGCGTAATTTCTTTAAGCCCAATCCTATCATACTCTTTGCCTTCTTGCCATTCTTCTAAATGGATAACTAAATTTAAGCGCTTGCTGTTGCGAACAGAACCATAGCCAAATAAATCTTTAATGTTTACAATTCCTAATCCTCGAATTTCCATGTGATGTTCAAAATCAGGATGAGCTCGTCCGTACAGCCTGCTTTCACCTCGCACCGTAATTTCTACATAGTCATCCGCCACTAAACGATGACCTCGTTCCAGAAGCTCTAATGCAGTTTCGGATTTTCCCACACCACTTTCGCCTGTAATTAAAATCCCAACTCCAAAGACTTCCACCATCACCCCATGCACAGTCTCTACTGGCGAAAGTTTCGCATCTAACAATTCTGTAACCGCAATAATAAACTTGTGAGTGCTTAATTTTGTTTTAAGCACAGGAACATTAAATTCCTCGGCTTGCTCGCTAAAAAATTCCGGCGGATTATGGTCATGCGTAAAAACAACACAGAGCGGTTGATGCGAAAAAAATTCTTTAAGAATTGTTTTTTGTTTATCGAGAGATAGTGAATTTAAGTACGCCCATTCCCCATTGCCAAAAATTTGGATGCGGTTCGCTGCGAAGTAGTCATAAAAACCGGATAAAGCAAGTCCCGGTCGGTTAATGTCAGTTTCTTGGATTTTAACACTTTCACAAGCAACATGATTCAAGCAAGTAAGTTCAAGTGACTTTTCTTCGGTTAAACTTGCAAGTGATACAAACCTCATGCCGGTGGACGTTTTAAAGCAAGATCTCCATGTTTTGTTTGGAACAACACATTCATTTTAGAGGTTTCCTCGTTAATGAAGGCTAAAAACTCCAAGTTATTTTCTTTTAAAGCTTCAATGGCTTCGGCCACCGTCATCCTATCCATAGGATAAACCGCTACCGAAAGCTCTTTTAGCTGGTTATCCTGAAATTTTACAATATGCTCAGCATACTGTCCTTCTTCTTTTGCAGGGGTGATAATGGAATAATTACCATCTGGCCGCTGATAGGCAATGGAAAACTTTTTTTCGTTTATATGATGATACATAATAAAGCGAAAGCGACCTGCTCGAAGCTGTAAGATGGCTTCTAAATCATCCATTGGCTTCGCAGAAGCTTCGTACACGGTTAATAAAACTTCTTCCCCTTCCGGAATTTCTGGCACAGATGGCAGGACAGCTCTTCTATCATATTCATGAGAACGTCTATCCATTTTTTTATGATGTTTATCTACCTGCACATGCAACGCATCAAGAGCTGCATCAATCGCAGCATACAAGTCTTTGTTTTTTTTGCGAATATGAAATACTTTAGCATCAGCATGAACGGTAATTTCACACACTTGGTATTGTCTTTCTAAGAAAAAACGAACATCCACTGCTTCAATATGATGAAACAAAGAAGCCATATTTTTTAACTTTTCTTCAATATAATTTTGAATGGCATCGGTTTTTTCTAAATTTTTAAAATATACAGAAATATTCATAGTCTCTCCTTTCTCAAAGCACCTCGTTTCATTAGCATATTTTTATAGAGAGATAACACGAAAATCAGTTTTTTACGAAACGCCGTAGTGTGGCCGAGGGTTGGCGGGAACCTGCCAAGCCTCGCGGTACAAGGATGTTCCCGCCAAGCCTCCCGTGAGGTACATAAGTAAGAAACAAAAGAAAAACTTGACCGTAGGTTTCTTTTTTTTCATACGCCTTGCAATGAAAAAGAAAACACCGTATTCTAAAAAAGAACTAGAAGAATTTAAAAAACTACTACTAGAAAAAAAGGCTAAAATTATCCAGGATTTACAAGAAGCCAATGCAGAAAGCAGTGGAGTATTAAACGAGCCTGGAGATTTAGCAGATATGGCTACCGAACTGCTTACGCAGGAATTTAATTTAAGTTTAACTGAAACAGAAAAGCAAGTCTTGCAGGATATTGACGAAGCTTTAGAAAGGATTAAAAATGGTACTTATGGAATCTGCGTGGATACAGGAGAAGTGATTCCAAAGGCTCGCTTAAAAGCATTGCCAGAAGCAAAAAGGACAGCTGCGGCTCAAGAAAAATACGATAAACTTATGAAGTCCCGTCGAGTTACGACGCGGATGAATTTGTGAGAGCAAGCCACCAAAAAGCCCTATTTCGGATACTACAAGATTTTAGTGAATTATTATCCAATAAAAAATTGCTTTTCCAACGGGATTCCGATCCGGATCCCAATTTGATTTCTTTATCGTATACACCAAAAATAAATAAAAAAAC
>RFJE01000183.1 GCA_003695005.1 Candidatus Hydrogenedentota bacterium
ATATAGTAGTTTCCATTTAAGAGTCTATACGTCAACTCTAGTGAGGCTTGGCGGGAATATCCATGTCCCGCCAAGCCAAGACGCAAAAAGTCGGCAAAGCCGCTTTTTGATCTCACCCCTCACCAAATTTTCAATTTGGTGAGGGATGGCGGTACATCCTTGTACCGCGAGGGTTGGCTTAAGTTCCCGCCAACCCTCGGGTGACGCACAGACTCGAATGAAAATCCGCTTTACATTGTTAGCAGCTTTTGTTTTTTTGGCCCTAAGTCCATGCTAAAGTAAATGCTATTAAGCATGGTAAAAATTCATGGGAATGAAAAGAAAAGGAGTAAACATGAAAAAATTAATTAGCATTTTAGTTTTGCTAGCTGCGATGTTCGTAGTAAATTGTGGATCTTCCGAAGTGCGAGAAGATTTGCCAATCCAAATTCCGGAGGATATCGACACGAGTCAGGCAAACCAAATGGTGAATAATGCTCAAAAAATGCTAGATAAAGCAAAAGCCGATAAAGTGAATGAGTATGCTGCAGAGGAAATACTAAAAGCAGAGCAGTACATCAATACAGCACGCCGTGCTTTAAACGAAGAAGAAGAAGTTCCGGCGTACTTTGCGGCGGGCAAAGGTATTGCCTATATTAAGCTAGCCCGCAATATCGAAGCTTTAAAAAAAGCACAAAAACATGCTAAACAAGTAGAAGCTGAATTAAAATAAGGAGTGTCTAATGAGAATGAAAAAAGTAACAACTGTATTATTAGGAATGTTCTTGGTTGCAGGCCTTTATGGGGCCGGTGTTTCTGAAAGCCAGGCAAAAATTGATGTAGAAGATGCTGGAAAAGCTTATAGCGAAATTTCGAAGCATAAAGACTTAAAAGCTTTTTTGCCGTATCGGGAGTTTTATTTTGCAAAGGCTTACTTGTCTTTAGCAAAGAAATATTTAGATGATAGTGATTATGAAAAAGCAAGTTACTATGCCATACTGTCGCAAACACAAAGTAAAAGTGCCATTGCCATTGCTCAAAAGCGTAAATTAGAGTATGAGTTATTAAAGAAAGAAAGGGATCACTACAAAAAAATTGTAGAAAGTGATACGACCTGGGTTTCTGTTGCGCTCTTAGAAGGTGGTTTAAAACGAAAAGGGAAAAAGAAATTTGAAGGTAAATTTTCTGCAACCGATGCTTTTAGCATGCCCCGAAATCGAGAGCCATGGCGAGTAGAGCAAGTAGGGGAATTAAAAGATAAATTTAAGAAAACCTTAGATAAAGTGTATAAAGTAATGAGTAAGCAGAAAAAAGTCAAGTTAATAATTGAAACAAAATCCCAAAGAGACCGTAGAACAAAAGATTTTTCCGAGCTGTATGCAAATAAAATTCAAGATTATTTAACTGACAAAGGGATTGATTCCGACCGAATCAAAAAAGAGCCAAAAGGCCGTGGCCCTCGTAATGGGGAAATTATATTAACCTTAAAAGGCGTTGACGCAAAATAAAAAAATAAGCTGTATTCAAAAGAGAAAGCTCCTTTTAGGCAGCTTTCTCTTTTTTTCTTTTCTATACAGTCTCTTCTCAACAGAATTATTTTTAGAAAATTTAGGCTTTGAACTAAAAGGTACTATTTACCAAAAAACAATTTCAGCTTCTCTTTTGTTTGGGGTACCTCGAAGAAGAGAGCCTAAAACAACTCACAGGGCTAAATATTTAAAAATCCGACAGAAAGAATTTTTAGATAAGCTAGCAGTTATTTTAAACTCAAGCAAATATTCCTTAGAAATTATCGCCTATGCGCAGGGGGATAACCGTTGGAAAAAAAAGCGAGGAATTTCTAAAATATATGCTAAAAAAATTGCAAGTTATTTGCAGAGTAAAGGTGTACCGACAAAGGTCTTAAAGCCATTAGGCTATGGATGGCGCAAATATGGCTTAATTCTTTTCCGATTAAAGCCAATAGAACCATTACCAAATTAAAGGGATTCCTTTGCCACTTCTCTTCGGTTTACGAAAACCCTCTTGAGAACTACCATAAAATCTTGCTTTTTTATTTTCTTTGTGAATCCTCTTTAACGCTCTTTTGATTTTTTCTTCCTCTTTGCGAGAAAGTTTAGGCTTGTTTTGTAATGTATTATTCATACTTTTTGAATTTTCCCTTTTTTCTCGGTTTTCCTGATTCTTCTTTTTTCCTTTTCTCTTGTTATTCTTTTTAGCTTTGTTTTTTTTCTCGGGACATTTCTTCATGGATAAGAGCTTTTCAATGGCGTTTTTGTTCATAAGGGCTTTTTTATTTAAATCCGACGGATAAAAACGGAAAGTCGAAGCATATAAAAATCGATTCTTAGCTAACAGTAAGATTTTTTCTGCATCTTTTGGAATACATTCATCTTTATACTTTTTTTCATTCTTTTTTATTTTATCTCTCGCGAATGATGTTAATATCAGCCCATCTAAAAAATAATTTTCCTGAATATCTGGCACAACTGAAATTGTTTTTTCTAATAAAGTATGAGCTTCTTTATTGCGGTTTTGTTGGTGTAATACAAGCGCCATATTATGGGCTGCCACAAATTCACGTATGTTATATTC
>RFJE01000184.1 GCA_003695005.1 Candidatus Hydrogenedentota bacterium
CACAGAAAGCTTCGGGGGGTGGCGTAGGACGCGCCGGTTTTGCGCGGTTGCAGGGACTAAAAACGTTTCGAAAACTATTAAAGACGGAACACCATTATTATTAATACTCTTCATAGGAGATTTCGCAAAACCGATTAGCGCGGCCGAAGCCAGGGGGGTGTCCCCCTCTTAAATATAGGGAATAATTAAACGCCTATAACTATACAGATCAGGACAAACTCTTGACCGTAGATACAGCATTTTGTTCATTGAGCTGTGTTTCGAAGCTTACGGTTTAAAGTTTTACTCTTAATTATCCTTTTAATGAGTGCTGTAGTGCTTACCATTGGCTATTTAGCCATGCGCCAGCAGACTGAGCTTCTTAAGGAAAATACGGTTTTATCGGCAAGGAGAGAAGCGTCTTCTTTAGCGTATTTAGCTGCTCGAGGTTTTATTGAGCAAGATGATATTTCTATTTTAAATGCTTTACAAAATTTACAAGATTTACCTGGAATTGTATTTGCTGCGATCCAACGAGGTAAAGAAAGTACGCCTTCGTTTACATGGAAAAGCAAAAACATAACGAATGATATGGTTCAATGGATTTTAAAAAAGCTTCCTAAAGATGCGAACTTGCAAAAAGGATATGTAGTATTAACAAATCCACCCGAAAAAGACGCAACGTGGGAATTATATGCTCACCCGATATTTCATCCGGTAAAAGAAAAGAAAATTTTAGGGACTGTTTATTTAATTTTTTCTGATACTATCATCCGACAAAAAATTCGCGAGAATACATTGTTGGTCGCTTATGCCACAGGAGCTTTTTGGCTATTAGGGATTCTTGCGTCTTGGTTTTTAACTTATTTTATTGTAAGGAGAATTCGTGCACTCGCGCAAGGGGTAACGGAAATTGGAAAAGGAAACTTAACTTACCGCTTCCCTCCTCTTGGTAGTGATGAAATTGGAATGCTTCGCGATACATTTAATAAGATGCTCGAGGAGTTAGAACAGGCACAAAAAATGCGCGAAGAGCAGCTAGTTCTGGATGAGCAAATTAGGCAAGCACAGGAAATCCAGCAAGGTATGAATCCTGCTGATTTTTTTCAAAAAGAGGATTATGAAATTAAAGGTTACACGCGTGCAGCGAAAGGTGTAGGAGGAGATTATTTCGACTATCATGAATTTCCCGATGGCCGTTTTGCCATTGTAATTGCGGACGTTTCAGGGAAGTCTATTAGTGCGTCGCTAGTTATGGTATTGATTAAAACCGTTGCTACGCTTCACTTCCAAATTTATGGCGAAGATAGACCAGATAAAATTTTAGACTCGGTGAACCGAGTGCTTGCTTCGCAGGATCACATTGAAAAATTTGCGACTATGCTCGTAGGAATTTATTACCCGAAAGAGAGAGTCTTTGTATTTTCCAATGGTGGATATGGACCAGTATTTCTTTATCGCAAGTCAGCTGGTGTATGTACACAAGCCGCCATTCCTGGGCTACCCGTAGGTTTAGACGAAGATAGTGAATATAAACTAGGGAAGGTAAGTTTAAACAAGGGTGATTTAATGCTCTTCTATACGGATGGAATTACCGAAGCATGGGATTTGCAAAAAAATGAATATGGCTTAGCTCGTCTAGCGGAGCAAGTAAAGCAAAATGCAAACCATAGTGCAGATAAAATTTTAGAAAGCATTTGGCAAAATATTGAAGAATTTGCACAGGGTGCGGAGCAACATGATGATATGACCTTAGTTGTGTTTAAATCAAAATGAATTGACAGGCTCATGGCAGAATATATCAGGTGCTTATGCCATATGTAGAAGTTAAAGTTGCTGGGAATTTAAGCAAAGATCAAAAAGAAAAAATTAGCCAAGGAATTACCAATGTGTTAAAAGATGTGGCGGGAAAGCCACCCGAAGCTACCTATGTGGTCATTGAAGAAGTATCTAGAGAAAACTGGGCAAAAGGAGGAAAGCTTTTAGATTCCTAATGGAACAGCTTGAACAAGAGAAATTATTTTCCGAAATTCGGCGCTTAAAATCACTCTTAGATTCATCGCCAGAAGTGCATTTTGAGTTAAATAATAATTTAGAATTCTGTTATGTAAATAAAGCCATTCGTTCAATTTTAGGTTTTAACCCCGAACAGGTCATCGGAGTCCCTTTTGCTACTTTCATTCATAATGTAACATTAAATGGCGAAAACCCGCTTACTGATTTTATAAAACAAGTGGATGTATCGGAATCTGCGGTATCGGCCACATTTAGTTTTAACAGAGCCCTTTCCAACCAGCATGTTGTATTAAAGGTAACATTACAGAAAGCGAGTTCTATGCAAGAGGCGGCATATTTAGGACGAATGTCGCCTGTGGAAAAAGAAATTGGCCGCTACGTGCAGAGCGAAACAATTCGACTTTCTATCCCAAATGATTTTACCCTTGTAGAAGAGGTCGTTCGCCATTTTTCAGAGAGTCTGTCGGGAAAATTAAATTCTCGCGAGCTTTTAAATATGGAAATTGCTACGAAAGAAATGTTGTTTAATGCGATTGAGCATGGTAATTTAGAAATTACTTTTCCAGAAAAAAACAAAGCAAAAGAAGATGGTTTTTATTCGGATTTATTAGCCGAAAGGATGATGAATCCAGAGTTTGGTAGGCGTCGTGTTTATATTACGTTTGTGCTTGATGACGAGAAAGTGGTTATTACCATCCGAGATGATGGTCCTGGCTTTGACCATAAAAATTTCCGTGAGAAAATTAAGCCAACAATCAACGAAGAAATGCAATCCCATGGTCGAGGTATCCAGATTACAGAAGCCGCTTTTGATTCCGTAACGTATAACGAAAAAGGAAATATGGTTACTTTATTAAAAAGACTAAAAAAACAAAAAGCTTAAGGCTGGAGTTTTATATCATTCACGATATTTTACTTGTAATTTTTGAAGTAAAAACTTTGCTAGCTCTTCTTTTGAAGTTTCGGAATCCGAAAAAGAAGTAATCCAGGTTATCTCTTTTTTTTGAGCAAGTGCAAGCTTTGCTAAAGGAAATGGATTTTGAACAGAAAAAACAATGCTTTTTGCAGGAATTTTAGACAGGACTCGCCACGAAGTATTTTTATTTACAATATAGACAAACCCTGGTTTTTTCATCAGCCATAAATTTTTAAGTTGGCTTTTATTTTTTAAAGGAAAATAATGGATAGC
>RFJE01000185.1 GCA_003695005.1 Candidatus Hydrogenedentota bacterium
CACAGAAAGCAATGGGAATTTGCAATAATCTATCACGCTTTAAATCAATTGGGATTTATTGATAAAGATAAAATCGGGACTATTTTTCAAAATGGCTTTTTGTTATATTTTCTTATTTGGCTACCTAGGTTTTTTGGTTCCATACCTTTAATCTCATACAGTAAAAATTGGACTCATTATTTTAAACAATTGTTTGCGACTTCGGTTTTACTAGGTGCACCTCTTACCTTATTAGTTGCGATTGCGAAAATAGCTTATGATATGGCAGTTTTACCAAAAGAATTTTACCAAGGTGCTATTGTTTGTTCTCTTTTAGGAGGACTGATTGGCCCAACAGTATTTAGACTTTGGAATAAAGAGTAAAATTTATACTGCTAATAATTTACTAATATGAGTTAAAATTTCTTCATTGCCAGGCGCTAAAGCTAATGCTTTTTTTAATGTTTCCACGGCTAAATCCTGTTTATTAAGTTTTAAGTAAATCATGGCCAGAGTATCTAAGTAAGCGGGGTTGTTTTGTTCCACTAAAAGCGCTTGCCGAACATAGTTTAATGCATCGGTTAAGTTGCCGTTTTGTCGATATAAAATCCATGCAAGAGAATTATTCGCATTAGGATTTTCGGGCTCACTTTCTAAAATTTTGCGGGCATAAGTTTTTGCTTCCTCGAGTTTATCTTGTCTTTCTAAAACATAGACTAATATATTCATCAATTGATTATCTCTTTTTTTATGCTTTAAAACTTCTTTTAAGTATTCTTCTGCTTCTTTTAATTGGTTTAAGCGCACCAGGGAAAGAGAAATTAATTTCTCTAGATTCGGAAGAGTTGTACCTTTATCGAGCTTATCAATTTCGCGAAATTCCATTAAAGCACGTCGATAGTTTTTAAGCTGAAAACAACATAGTGCATGATAGTACATAATCTCTAAATCGCCAGGTAAAACTTGCAGAGCTTCTTCAAATCGACCAAGCGCCTCTACATACATTTTTTGTGCATAGAGTTTTTGGCCTTCTCTTTTTAAGTTTAAAATTTTATCGAGGGCATCTAAATCCAATTCTACTTCCTGTGCTAATTGTAAAGTTTGCTCATTGCGTTTTTGGATGGCATTGCTTTCTTCTTTTTCATCGGATGATGCTACCCTTGGCATCCAAGCATTTGTTTTTTCTTCCACTAGTTTCTGGAGTGTATCTTGTTTCGAAGATAAACTTCCTTCTTTTGCTGCTAATTTTGCAATATCGAGTTTAGGTGGAAGTTGTAAATCTTCATCTTTGGTTAAAGCGTCGTATAAACTTTCCGAGTGCTTCATAATCCGTCCTATTGAGCGCCAGCGGAGTAATGGAAACACACCCTTCGGCAAAAGCTTCAAAGTCGCTTCCTTCGAGTGGTTTATGGTCTAGTATTGACCCGCCTAAATTAAACCATTCTCCGTTATCATGCGCTGGTGTTCTCTTATATGAGTCTCGGTAAAAACGCAAACCTAATTTAGTCCATTTTATAGTATAAGGTGGTTTTTCAAAAGCGGGCATGTTAATATTTAAAACTGGTGCCGGATATTTTTCATGAAACTTATCTTCCAGAAGCTGCAAAATAAATTCTGCAACTCGTGTAAAGTCGCCGGTTTCGTCTAAATATCCGGAAGAAACTGCCCAGGCAGGAATCCCATGAACCGCAGCATGGCTAGCGGCTCCGACAGTACCCGAGTACAGCACATCTTCTCCCATATTTACGCCTTTGTTAATGCCACTGATGACTAAATCGGGGGGCGAAGATAAAATTCCCCCATAAAGTGCAATATTTACACAATCTGTTGGGTAGCCATTGACAATCCAAGTATCTTCTTTCAGTTTCTTAACATAGACATCATCATAAATAGTAAGTGCCATAGAAGTTGCACTTCTTTCTTGGGCAGGGCCCACTACGCTTACTTTATGCTTTTGTCTTAAAACACGAGCAAGTTCCGTAATTCCTGGAAAGTGAATTCCATCATCATTCGTGGCTAAAATATGCATTTTAAGAATAAATCTCCTGATAAAAAGTCGCTAGTATTAAATTTAAGTTCGGTGGTCTTGTTCCAAAATAGCGTAGTTTTAAACGTTGGAATAAGGTTAGCAACGACATAGAAACTTTTTTCGCTTGCGCAAGGGATAGACTTTCTATAGAAAAAGGCATGCTCGCTTGTGTGTTTAAAATTTTTTCTTTTGCTGCATAAAAAAGTGGCAATAAAGCTAAATTTAAAGCTTCTGTTTTAATATCCAACTTTTCTTTTTGAAGAGGTTTTATTATTTTTTGAGAAATAAAATCATCAAAGGTTAAAAAGTTATAAAAACTTTCCGGTAGATTTTCATAAAAAAGGTGAATTTCATTTAAAATTCCTTTTTCTTGGAGTAGCAAAAAAGTAGGGGAGCTCTTGTAACCTGTGGTAAGCCAAAACGTTTCCCATGTGTTTTGCTTTCTTTGGGTATTTGTTTCGTGATAGTGAAATAAAATAGAACGAGATAAGATAGTTTGCTTAATACCTTCTTTATTGTCGGCAAATAAGATAAAATGAATGTTATTGGGCGGTTCTTCTAAAGTTTTTAAAAGTGCCGATTCGGCTTCATCTCTTAATTTTTTAGCATCACTAATCCACACAAAGCGAGGATGATTATTCTCTGCTCGATAAGGAATAAAATGTTGAAGCAAATGCCGAACGGTGCCATGTCCTGGATTTTTTTCATCCCCTATGGCAATATAATTTAACGGGAAATAATAAAAATCGGGATGAATATTTTTTTCCATTTGCTTTTTTGTTTGTTCTATCTTTTCAGGGGAATTTGCAAGGCTCTGAACGACATAAGGAAACACAAGTTCTTTTTTTGAAAAGTATGGTTCGCCCGTAAAAAGAATTGTATCTGGCCAACTATTTGTACAAAAGCGTTTTAAAACTGGTTCGAGAATTTTTGCTGTCATTTAATAAACCGGCGTAATCCAGTGAGAGTATGCATCATTCTCACCTGTAACAATTTCAAAAAAAGTATCCTGCAGTTTTTTTGTAATCGTTCCGATCTTGCCGTTTCCAATGATTCGATGATCAATTTCTCGAATCCATGCGACTTGGACACCGGTGCCGGCAAAAAAGGCTTCGTCGGCGACATAGAGCTCTGTTCTATCGACAGGGCGGACTTCTATCGGGATTTGAAAGTCTTTTGCAAGTTGCAATAGGCTGCGACGAGTAATACCTTCTAAAATGGAGGAGCTTACATCCGGTGTAATTAAAACCCCGTCGCGCACAAGAAATAAATTTTCTGCAGAACCTTCGGAAACATTTCCGTGACTATCTAGAAAAATCGCTTCTTCGTATCCATTTTGTAGGGCTTCGGATTTTGCGAGCGCAGAGTTTATATAACCACCATTTGCTTTTGCTCGGGTAGGAATTTGGTTATCGGAAATTCGAATCCATGAAGATACACATACTTTTAAACCTTTTTGCGTATCTAAATAATCACCTAATGGAATGGCATACAGTGCAAAAGAATCCTGTACATTGTGCAGTCGAGGCGAAAGCTCTAACGCAGATTTGTATAAAAAAGGACGCAAGTAAACATTTTCTTTCCAATGACCTTTTTGCAAGAGTTGAAGCGTAATGTCTTTGTATTCTTCTATGGAATAATTAGTTTGCATTTGTAAAATTTTTGCACTTTGTTTCAGCCTTTTGTAATGGTCTTCAATACGAAATAAAAATAAATTTTGTTTATTCTCGTTCCAATAACCACGGATTCCGCCAAAGCAAGCAGTACCATATTGCAGAGCATGAGTGCGAATATTTAAATTGGCATCTTTAAGCGGGATAAATTTTCCTTCAAAATAGCATGGTTTTAAATCATAGTCTGTCATAAGCAAAACTCGGTTTTTGACTTCGCTCGTCAATCGAGAATAAAAGAACTACAAGAGGCTTTCACAATTCTTGACAGAGTAGTCAAGATTAGAAACTGTGGCGTAGAAAGGAGCAAAGTATGGAAAATGCAAAACTACAGTTAAATGGAAAAGAATATGAGTTACCTGTAATTATAGGAACAGAAAATGAAGTTGGAATTGATATTCGGAAATTACGGGCGCAATCGGGTGCCATTACATTAGATCCGGGTTTTGCCAACACAGGATCTTGCAAAAGTGCCATTACGTTTATCAATGGAGAGGAAGGTATTTTACGATATCGAGGTTATAATATTGAAGATTTAGCGAAAACTCGTTTTACAAAAGTTTGTTATCTTTTAATCAATGGTCATTTCCCTTCTCATCAAGAGTGGCGTAAGTTTA
>RFJE01000186.1 GCA_003695005.1 Candidatus Hydrogenedentota bacterium
CTACAGAAGCTAAAGAAAAATACAAAGAACGTTCTGGAGAAATAGAACCTATCTTTGGTATACTAAAAACGCGGGGTCACTTACGCCAATTCTACCTTCGCAGCAAAGAAAAAGTAGAAATTGAGATAAAATTAGCCTCTATTGCGTTCAATATTGGGAAATTAGGAGCATTATTAGCTAGCAATTAAGCGAAAATCCAGAAAAATACCTTCTAACCAAATTATTTGCAGGAATATTTATTGATTGTCAGGCATTATTGCAAAAAAAAGGATTTTTGTCTGAAAACGACTCTAGTTGGCGCGCAGGCTCTGCACAGGCTCCAAGCCTCGCCACTAGTATTAAAGAAAACACTTGCCTGCCTGTCTTTTTTTATAAAAATGTCTATTTAAGACAGAAAAAAGAGGAAAAAAAGGTAAAAAAATGATAACAAAAGAAAAAAAGACTGCGATTATTGAAAAATATAAAAAACACGATAAAGATACAGGTTCGCCCGAAGTGCAAATTGCTATCATGACTGCGCGAATCAACGAAATTAATGCGCATAAACAAATTCATAAAAAAGATCATCATTCTAATTTAGGTTTATTAAAGCTTGTAGGAAAACGGCGTCGGCTTTTAGAATACTTAAAAAGAAAAGATTATGAATCCTACAAAAAGCTTATCCAAGATTTAGGCTTGCGTAAATAAACGACTTAAGGACTTTTTATGGTACATGCCGAGTCAATGCATTTTAAAGATGAAGAGTATATACTAGAAACTGGCAAATGGGCAAAACAAGCTGGGGGAGCTGTTACCTTAAAATGGGGTGATTTAGTATTGCTTGCTACAGCTACGGCCGCCCCCGAAGCAAAAGAAGGAATGGACTTTTTCCCCCTAACGGTGGAATATCGAGAGAAGTTCTATGCTTCGGGACAAATTCCCGGAAGTTTTTTTAAGCGAGAAGGTAGGCCAACTGAAAAAGAAATTTTAGTATCCAGAGTAACCGATAGGCCATTGCGTCCTTTATTCCCTAAAAACTTTTTTAATGAAGTTCAAATTTTTGTAACTTTGTTAAGCTCAGATGGTAACCAAAGTGGCGATGTCCATGCCATTACAGCAGCTTCTGCTGCTTTAATGATTTCCAACATCCCGTTTGCAGGTCCGGTTGCCGGTGTAAGGGTGGGTCGCATTAACGGTGAGTTTGTTTTGTTTCCATCGAATGAAGAGTTGGAGTTTGCAGATTTATCGTTAGCTCTTGCAGGAACAGAAGATGCCGTTACCATGATAGAAGGACATGCCGATGAAGTTTCTGAAGAAGATATGCTGGATGCCATTCGCTTTGGGCATGATCACATTAAAAGTATTTGTAAATTGCAAAAGGATTTAGCAGCAAAAGCTGCGAAGCCAAAAATGGAAGTCCCCCCTTACAAAGAAAATGAAGAACTAAAAAAGAAAATTTGGGATATCGGTCTTGAAAAAATGCGAGAAGCAAACACAAGTGGGGATAAGAAAACAAGACAAGCCAATATTGATAAGGTTAAAGAGGAAATTTTAGAAGCTCTTGCCCCCGAACTCGAAAAAGAAGACGAAAAAGAGGCAGCTAAATTACAAAAAGAAGCAAAAGAGTTTGTGGACTTGCTCGAAGTGGAAGTTGTTCGCGATCAAATTTTTAACGAAGGGAAGCGGGCAGATGGTAGAACACTAGAAGAAATCCGGCCAATAGAAATTGAAGTTGGGGTTTTACCCGGAGTCCATGGTAGCTGCGTTTTTACCCGTGGCGAAACACAATCCCTTGGGGTTGTAACGCTAGGGTCTACCGAAGAAGCACAAAAAATAGATGATGTAGAAGGCGAAAGTATGCGTTACTTTTTTCTACACTACAATTTTCTTCCCTTTAGTGTAGGAGAAGTTCGTCGTTATGGTGGTCCTGGTAGAAGAGAAATTGGCCATGGAAATTTAGCGGAAAAATCATTAGAGGCCGTTGTCCCCCCACAAGAAAAATTCCCTTATTCAATCCGAGTGGTATCGGAGATTTTAGAGTCTAATGGATCATCTTCTATGGCTACGGTTTGCTCTGGATCTTTAGCCATGATGGATGCAGGTGTGCCGATTCGTAAACAAGTTGCTGGGATTGCCATGGGACTCATTACCAAAGGGGATCAGTATGCTATTTTAACAGATATTGCTGGTTTAGAAGATCACTTTGGAGATATGGATTTTAAAGTTGCGGGAACGGACATTGGAATTACAGTTTTCAGTTGGACTTAAAAGTTCAGGGAATTTCCATGGAAATTATGGAAAAAGCCCTCAAACAAGCTAGAACTGCGAGGCTAGAGATTTTAAGTAAAATGAATTCGGTTTTAGACAAGCCAAGGAAAGAATTGGCAGCGACTGCCCCTCGCATTGTAACTCTACAAATTGATAAAGAGCATATTGGAGAGCTGATAGGTCCGTCTGGAAAAAATATTCGAGCTCTTACCGAAGCAACAGACACTAGCATTGCCGTCGAAGACAATGGGCTTGTAAAAATTTATGCTAAAAATAAAGAAAGTGCAGAGCAGGCAGCTCTTCGAATTAAAGGTCAGTTTGAAGATCCTGAAATTGGTAAAACGTATGATGGTATTGTAACTAAAATAACTGACTTCGGTGCTTTTATTGAAATTTTTCCTGGAAAAGTTGGACTTTGTCATATTTCTAAAATTGCAGCTATGCGGATTCACAATGTACATGATCATTTAAAAGTAGGGCAAAAAGTTCGTGTAAAAGTGTTGGCTGTGGATAGACAGGGGCGTATTAACTTGTCCATTAAAGATGCCGACTAATATGCAAGCCACTGTGATTACCGAAAAAGAAGTCTTTTCTCTAGAAAATGGTTTAACCGTCCTTTTAGAAAATTTGCCCGGGAGAAAATCAGCGACTGCTGGTTTGTACAATCCTGTTGGTTCTCGTTTTGAAAGCGAAGATAGAATGGGATATTCTCACTTTGTTGAGCACATGCTGTTTAAGGGAACAGAAAGGCGTACCTATTCGGATATATCCCGAGAAATTGATAGGCTTGGCGGATACATGAATGCATCCACATCGCGGGAAATTACAAGCTACTATATTAGCATTAGTTCGCGCCACTTGCCTGTAGCATTAGATGTACTTGAAGACATTTTTTTTCACTCTACTTTTCCGGATAAGGAATTTGAAGTAGAAAAAAAAGTTATTTTAGAAGAAATTAAAATGGGGGAAGATTCCCCCGATGACTTTCTTTTTGATTGCTTTTACAAAGATGCTTTCGGGGATAATCCACTAGGTAGACCTATTGCTGGTACTTTGGACTCTATAGGCCAGTCGAGCAGAAATCAGTTATTAGATCACTATCATGATTTTTATGGCTCGGAAAATACTGTTTTATCCATTGCAGGTTTTTTATATGAAACTGAAGCTCAAAAACAAAATTTAATTTCGCAAATAAAAAAGCAATTTGAGAATCAGAAAAGTCCATCGAAGTCGGGTTTTTCTACTTTGGATGATTCTTATACCGTGGCATCCGATAAGAGGAAATATCATAACAAAGATTTAGAACAAGCGCATTTTGCTTATGGCTTGCCCGGTCTTCCTTTTGATTTACATCACGAAGACCGAGCGGCTTTGCAGGTCTTTACGCATCTAATGGGGGGATCGATGTCTTCGCGCTTATTTAGAAAATTACGTGAGGAACGAGGGCTGTGTTATAGTGTTGGAACATTTCATACAAGTTATGCATTAGAAGGTATTTGGGGTGTATATTGCGGAACTTCACCGGCAAGATTGGAAGAAGCTGTAAAAGTTATGTTGGACGAGATGGAAAAAGCTCGATCGGGGGAAATTTCCGACGAGGAAATTGAAGAAAGCAAAAATGGTATTATTGGCATTAAAGAATTACAACATGAATCTTCCATGAAACGAGCAAGCTATAATGCACAAAGCTGGCTTTATAAAGGACAGCTCATCTCGTTAGAAGAAGAACTCTCTGCGATTGAAAAAGTGACACCTGAAGAAGTGAAAACCATTGCATCAAAACTTTGGAAAGGTCATACAGGAACGCTCACATATATTGGATCAAAAGAATTGGGAAATACTTTTACTTAAAAGTAGAAATTTCGAAGGCTGGCGGGAATGTAAGCTAGCTCGTGGATTGGGGATCTGCTAA